>CAYGQN010000572.1:0-2257 GCA_964351795.1 uncultured Gammaproteobacteria bacterium | reverse complement strand
GCGCTGCTGCCATGGCTGGTCACGCCGCTGCTGATGCTCGGTGGCGCCTACCTGTGTTTCGAGGGGGTGGAGAAGCTGGCCCACCGTTTCCTGCACAGCGCCGAGGCGCGGGAAGCGCACAAGGAGGAACTGCTGCAGGCGGTGGCAGATCCGCAGGTAGACATGGTGGCGGTGGAGCGCGAGAAGATCCGCGGCGCCATCCGTACCGACTTCATCCTCTCGGCGGAGATCATCGTCATCAGTCTGGGTGCGGTCGCCGGCGCCGGTTTCATCACCCGCGTGGGGGTGCTGTGCGGGATCGCGGTCATCATGACCGTGGGCGTGTACGGCCTGGTGGCCGGCATCGTGAAACTCGACGACGCCGGGCTGTGGCTGAGCCGGCGCGATGGCAACTCGGGCTTCGGTGCGATGCAGCGCCAGCTCGGCGCGGCCATCCTGCGCGCTGCACCCTGGCTGATGAAAACCCTGTCGGTGGCCGGCACCGCGGCGATGTTCCTGGTGGGCGGCGGCATCCTCGTACACGGGATACCGGCCCTGCATCACGCCGTTGTCCACGCCGCGCACCTGCTGGAGACGCTGCCGGCAGGGGCCGTGCTGGCGGTGATTGCCGAGATGCTGCTGAACGCGCTGTGCGGCATCATCGCCGGCTGCCTCGTGCTGGCAGTGGTGTCGCTGGTGGGCCGGCTGCGCGGCGGTGCGGCCGCGGCCCACTGAGGCGTGCAGACGGGTTCGGCCTGGCAGCGGTCGCCGCCCGCGGTCGGTCGGGCGTCAGGGCTGACCGGCGGCTGCTTCCAGCGGCAGGCCTGGCTTCAGCAGCATCTGCAAAAGCGCGGCGCGCATGGCGGGTGAGGCTGCACGATCCGTTACGAAGTCCGCATGCTGCTGCGGCTGCTCCGGCTTCAACTCGATACCCCACAGGGCATCAATGCGATTGGGCAGCATTGAATAGCGCACGTCGACAACGCGGTTGCGATGGGCGGGATCGCGCGCCAGCCAGTCCGCGGAGAAGCGGCGGAAGCGTTCGACGTCCGCCGCCTGGACAGGGCTTGCGGCAAGCCAGGGAAATGCCACTTGGGATTGCAGCCGCGCACGTTGCTCGCCGGGGTGGACGGTCACCCGCCGGCCCGCCCGCAAGGCATCCACGCGGTACACGCCTTCGTGTTCGTAAACCAGTTTCCACAGAAGCAGGTTGCCGAACGCCGGCTTCACGACTAAACGCACCGGGCTGTGACCGCGGGCCGCGGCCAGCGTGCGTCCGGCACTTTCAACCCGCCAGCCTTGCAACTGGCCGAGCGCGAGGTACAGCAAGGCCCAGCACAGGGCGCCACGGGCGAACCCTGTGCGACGTGTCAGCGCTGCTGTCAGCAGCAGCGCCAGCAACGGCACTGTGAACAGCGGGTCCACCACCGACACGCGGTTCCAGGCGATACGGGCCGGCGAGAACGGCCACAGCAACTGCGTGCCATAAGACGTGCAGGCGTCCAGCACACCATGACTGGCATAGCCGAGCAGGCAGAAGGCCAGCACTTGCCGAAAGCCGAGCCACCGCCGGGCCAGCGGCCAGGCCACCAGCGCGCACAGCAGCCCGCCCGCCGGGATGAACACCAGCGCATGCGTGAACTGGCGGTGGTAATCCAGGAACAGCAGCGGATCCTCCGCCGAGCGGATAAACACATCGAGGTCCGCCGCCATGCCGGCGCCAGCCCCCAGCGCGAGCGCTGCCACCAGGCGTGCGCGCGACGCGGCACTGCCGGCGACTGCGCCGCCGAGCGCGGCCTGGCTTACCGGGTCCATGGGGCGGACGGCTTTGTCATCGACTGCAAGGTCTCCTGGAGTCTACCGTGACACCTTAGCGCATCGACGCCCGTTCGCCGCGCCCCCTGCAGTGCCATCCACGGCACTATCTCTCGGACAGGCACGGCACTATCTCTCGGACAGGCATAGATTCCCGGGCGACTCTGCGGCGCTCGTAGCGCGGTTTCCGAGTAAACCCGCGAGATGCTTATGGTGGATGAAGCAGTAGCCGGCAGTTTTTTCCGGTTGCGGCTGGTCCCGCCGGTTTGCGGGGGTGAATTGCCTGTTTCAGCGCGAGCGCATCCGCGAGGAGCGGGTCCCCGACGTCCAGAAGCCAGCGAGCGGTCGAGGCCCCGCCGCTATGTCGGATACAAGGCCTCGGCGGCGGCGAGTCCATGCACCCACTTTTGCCGCATGCGCTCGGCGAAGCGGCGTAGCATCGAAGGTGCCCCGACGGCGTGAT
>CAYGQN010000571.1:0-2264 GCA_964351795.1 uncultured Gammaproteobacteria bacterium | reverse complement strand
GTCCAGGCCCAGCAGGCGCAGCTCCTCATCGCTGAAGGCGCCTTCCACGCGGCAGGCCGGGCACAGCAGGCGCACCAGCCGCTGCGCCAGCACGCCCAGCAGGCTGGAGGCGAGCAGGAAGGGCTCCATGCCCATGTCGCGCAGGCGGGTGACCGCGCCGATGGCGGTGTTGGTGTGCAGGGTGGACAGCACCAGGTGGCCGGTGAGGCTGGCCTGGATGGCGATCTGGGCGGTTTCCAGGTCCCGGATCTCGCCCACCATGACCACGTCCGGATCCTGGCGCAGGATGGCGCGCAGGCCGCGGGCGAAACTCATGTCCACGCGCGTGTTCACCTGGCTCTGCGCGATCCCCTCGATGAAATACTCGATGGGATCCTCCACGGTCATGATGTTGCGGCTGCTGTCGTTCAGGCGGCTCAGCGCCGCGTACAGCGTGGTGGTCTTGCCCGAGCCGGTGGGCCCGGTCACCAGGAAGATGCCGTGCGGCTTGTGGATGATGCGGTCGATGGCGGCGGTGGTGTCGGTGTCCATGCCGATCTGCTCCAGCGCCAGGCGGCCGGCCTGCTTGTCGAGCAGGCGCAGCACCACGCGCTCGCCGTGGCCGGAGGGCATGGTCGACACGCGCACGTCCACCGGCCGGTTCGCCACCCGCAGCGAGATGCGCCCGTCCTGGGGGATGCGCTTCTCGGCGATATCGAGCTTGGCCATCACCTTCACCCGCGAGATGACCAGGGGCGCCACCGCGGCCGGCGGCGACATCAGCTCGCGCAGCACACCGTCCACCCGCAGGCGGATGAGCAGGCGACCCTCGAAGGGCTCGATGTGGATGTCGGAGGCGTTCTCGCGGATGGCCTCGGCCAGCAGGGCGTTGATCAGGCGGATGATCGGCGCGTCGTCGGCGCTCTCCAGCAGGTCCACCGGCGAGCGCAGCTGCGCGGCGACGTCGTCCAGGTCAAGCTCATCGCCGAGGCTCGCCATCGCCGTGCGCGCGCCGTCGCCGTTCTCGTAGGCGCCCTGCAGACGCTGCTGGAAGGCATCGGCGTCGAGCTGCTCGATGGTGCAATCGCAGGCCAGCTGGCGGCGGGCTTCCAGCAGGGCCGTGCTGGAGGCCGCTTCGCTGCACACCAGCCGCGGCGTACCGTCGGCGGCGGTCTCCACGAACACCCCGTGCCGGCGGGCGAAGGAGAAGGGCAGGGCGCTCATTCCAGCAGGTTGTCGAGTGTCGGCAGGACGGGCGTCTCGGCAGGGCGCAGCAGCGGGTTGAAGGCCCCGGCCTGCTCGGCCTGGCGGTCCCGCAGCCGCTCGTAGCGCTTGCGGGTCACCCCCAGGCTGCTGGCCTTGTCGCGCACGATCTGCGGGCGCAGGAACACCATCAGGTTGGTCTTGACGTTGTCGCTGCGGGTGTTGCGGAACAGGTTGCCCACCAGCGGGATGTCGCCCAGCAGCGGCACCTTCTGCGCCGATTCCTGCTGGTCGTCCTGGATGAGCCCGCCCAGCACGATGATCTCGCCGTCGTCCACCAGCACACTGGTGGTGATGGAGCGCTTGTTGGTGATGAGGTCCGAGCCGGTGGTGTCGCGGTCGATGCTGGAGACCTCCTGCTCGATGTCCAGGCGCACCGCGTCGCCATCGTTGATGGTCGGCTTCACTTTCAGGACCACACCCACGTCCTGGCGCTCGATGGTCTGGAAGGGGTTGTCCGGGGTGGTGGCATTGTTGGTGAACTGGCCGGTGATGAAGGGCACGTTCTGGCCGACCACGATTTCCGCCTCGGCGTTGTCCATGGTCATCAGCGAGGGCGTGGACAGCACGTTGGTGAGCTGGTCGCCCTGCAGCGCGCGTATGAGCCCGCGGATGTCGCCACCGGAGAAGTAACCCAGCGTGATGCCGGTCAGCAGCGAAGTGGAATCGGCGTCATCGAAGGGATCATCGATGCCGCCGGAGGCGATGCCGGGAAAGCGCGTGCCGGCAAAGCCGCCATCGCCGTTCGGCGTGGAGGTCTTCCACTGCACGCCGAGTTCCGAGGCCTTGTTGCTGGACACCTCGGCGATGATGCCCTCCACCAGCACCTGCGCCCGGCGCACGTCGAGCTGCTCGATCACGCGCAGCAGGGTTTCCATGTGCCGCGGCGGGGCCTGGATGATCAGCGCGTTGTTGGCCTCGTCGGCCTGCACGGTAAAGCTGTTGCCGCCGCCGGCCCGGGCCGCCCGCGCGGCACGGGCCTGGCCGGCCGAGAGGACTTCTTCGCCGTCGATTCGGCTCAC
>CAYGQN010000570.1:0-2265 GCA_964351795.1 uncultured Gammaproteobacteria bacterium | reverse complement strand
GTGATGATTTGCCCGTCAGGGCCGGCGATGAAGCTTGAGCCGAAGAACTCGATGCCATTGCCGGCCGGCGCGGCAGGCTCGGGCTCGAAGCCGACGCGGTTCACCGCTGCGACGTAACAGCCGTTGGCCACGGCATGCGAACGCTGGATGGTGCGCCAGGCCTCGCGCTGGGCCGCACCGACCTGCTCGCGTTCTTCCGGGTGCCAGCCAATGGCGGTGGGGTAGACCAGCACCTGCGCTCCCTGCAGGGCCGTGAGCCGCGCGGCCTCGGGATACCACTGGTCCCAGCACACCAGGGTGCCGATGCGGGCCCGTTCGGTCCGGAAGCAGCGAAAGCCGAGGTCCCCGGGCGTGAAATAGTATTTCTCGTAGTAGCGCGGATCGTCGGGGATGTGCATCTTGCGGTACATGCCGACGTAGCCATCGGCGCCGTCCATGACCGCGAGCGTGTTGTGGTACAGGCCCGGGGCGCGCCGCTCGAACAGGCTCAGCAGAACCGTGGCGCCGGTCTCGCGGCACACGTGTTCGAAGGCGGTCGTGGTCGGACCGGGCACCGGCTCGGCCAGCGCGAACACGGCATCGTCCTCGGTCTGGCAGAAATAAGGCCCGAGGAACAGCTCCGGCAGGCAGATGACATCGGCGCCGGCCGCGGCGGCGTTGCGGGTATGCGTGAGGGCCCGTTCGAGGTTCTGCTCGCGGGTGCCGTTGCAGGGCATCTGCACCAGGGCGAGCTGGTAGCTGCGCTCGGCCGGCATGTCAGTCATCCGGGTGGATATAGGTATTGCTGGAGAACAGGCGCTTGTACTGCTCGTGCAGCTTGACGCCCTCACGGGGGCGGATGATGGCGAGCTCGGTCTTGGCACGCAGCTGCTCGTTCATGCGCCGGTGCAGATCGTTGGGGAAGTACTGCACCATGGCCAGCATTTCCTGGACGCTGGTGCCGGGAATGATCTGCTCGATGTAGAAGCCGTCGGCTTCCTCCTCGTCGGCGTAGATGTGTGCCTCGGCAACACGGCCGAACAGGTTGTGCGAATCGCCCATGATGTCCTGGTAGGCACCCATCAGGAAAAAGCCGAGATAGTAGGGCTCGGACTTGCGGATCGGATGCACGGGCAGGAAACGACGGTCAGGGTTTGATGAGACGTAATGGCTGACCTTGCCGTCGGAATCGCAGGTCAGGTCCACCAGCATGGCCCGCCGCGTGGGCATTTCGTCCAGGCGCGTGAGCGGCAGGATGGGAAAGCCCTGGCCGATGGACCAGTGGTCGAGGATGGACTGGAAGATGGAAAAATCGCACAGCAGCTGGTCCACGAGGTGCTGGTCCAGCGACTGCAGCTCGGCCGGCAGGCTGATGTCTTCGTCCAGTTCGCCGATGGCCTTGTGCAGGGTCGAGCAGGTGCTCCAGTACAGGCGCTCGGCGATGGCCTTCTGCTCCAGCGGCAGGTAGCCGAGCGAGAACAGCGTATCGGCCTCCTGGCGCTTCTCCACGGCATCGTGCAGGGCCTCGAGTATTTCCGAGGGTGACCACACCTCGGTGCCGCCCATGGCCGCCATGTCGCGGCTGGCCAGGTACACCTCGTGCAGTTCGTGGATGACGTTCTCGTGTTCGTCCCGGGGCTCGAAGTCGGGGTTGATCTGGTCCTTGCCATAAGCGCCGATCACCGGCACCACCAGCACGGAGTGGTGCGCCGTCAGCGCGCGTCCACTCTCCGAAATCAGGTTCGGGTGCGGCACCTCGGCGTGATCGCAGACTTCCTTGACGGTGTAGACGATGGCGTTGGCGTATTCCTGCAGATCATAGTTGATGCCTGCATCGAGCTCGGTATAGCCGGCGCCGTAATTCACGCCCAGGCCACCGCCCACGTCAAGGTATTCCACGCCCGCGCCGCGCTGGCGGACCTGCGCGTAGATGTGCGCGATTTCCTTCACGCCCTGCTTGACGATCTGGATGTCGTCGAGCTGGCTGCCGAGATGGAAATGCACCAGCCGCAGGCAGCCGAGCTGGCCGCTTTCGGCGAGCTCCTCGAGCATGGTCACCAGTTCGGGTACCGAGACGCCGAACTTGGACATGTCGCCGCCGGAATCCGCCCACTTGCCCGAGCCGGTGGTCCCCAGGCGGATGCGCACGCCGAAGCGCGGCGGGAAACCCATCTCGCGGCCGATGGCGATCATGCTGCGGTACTCGCCGAATTTCTCCATCACCCGCAGCACGTTGCGGCCAACGCCCTGGGCTGCGACCGCCCGCCGCCGCATCTCGCCAACCTT
>CAYGQN010000569.1:0-2269 GCA_964351795.1 uncultured Gammaproteobacteria bacterium | reverse complement strand
GGGCATGACGTTGGGCACCATCTCCGGCGGCAGCTCCGCGGCGGTGGCGGCGACGCCCGTGAGTGTCAAGAACAAGCCGGCCCCTGCAAGCCCGGTACGGAATCTGTTTTGCATCATGTATTTCCTATCGTCGCTGACAGCGACATGGCCCCGTGTGGTCCGGCGAATCACTCACCGGACAGGTCAATCCCAGCGCCGGCCCCGCCGGCAGTGTCAAACAGCATCACTGTGCCACGGGCCAAGCAACCATACGGTAGCGTATGTATTATCGGGGCCGCAAGCGCCGTGCGCTGCAGCAGCCATGGTGGCCGTTTCCGGGTCCTGGCGCACGCTCCCCCACCCGGGCCGGCCGTATACTGGCGCGGCGAGGGACCATGCGCGATTTCATCGGAACAACCATTCTCGGCAGCGGCCAACGCGGCCTCGGCAGGGCCCGGCGGGTGCGGCGATTCCTGGTCGTGTCCACGGTCGTGCTGATGGTGCTGGCGGGCGGCTGGGCGGTGTTCGCCCTGCGCGCCGGGCAGCAGGCCCTGCTCGTTGCCGACCTGGTGCTGATGGCGCTGGCCGGTCTTGCCCTGGTGCTGGTGCGGCGGGGCCTGCTGGTGGTGGCGATTCACGGGCTCCTGATCGCGCTGCTCGCCTGGATCGGCGCCGTGGCCTGGTTCATCTCCGGCTCCGGCCTGCATCACCACGGCGCGGTGCACTACTGGCTGGTGGTGCTCATCGTGGCGCTGCATTTCGTGCTGTTCGGCGCCGGGCCGGTCGTCCAGACCTTCTATTCGGCGGTGGCCATCGCCCTGTTCCTGGTCATCGAGTACGAACTGGTACCCCTGGCGCCGGTGTATGCCTTTCCCGAGCACGAACGCGTGTTCAGCCACGGGCTGACCATGGGCCTGATGCTGGTCGCCATCGTCCTGGTGATGCGCAATTTCATCAATGACCTCGTTGTGGCCGAGCAGCGGGTCAGCGCCGCCAACCAGCGCTCCGAGCAACTCCTGGCAAGCGTGCTGCCACCGGCGGTGGCAAGGCGCATCCGTGCCGAGGGCCGCACCTTCGCGCAGCGGGTGGACGACGCGTCGGTGTTGTTCGCGGACATCGTCGGTTTCACGCCACTCGCCTCGACGCTGTCGCCGGAGGCCCTGGTGGGGCTGCTCAACCGTGTATTCCTGCGCTTCGACGAGCTGACCGCGCGCCACGGCGCGGAGAAGGTGAAGACCATCGGTGACGGTTACATGGTTGCCGCGGGTCTGCCCCAGCCGGTGCCCGACCATGCCCGGCGCCTGGTAGCGCTGGGGCTGGACATGGTGGCGGTCATCGATGAGTTCCCGGAACTGGATATCCGGGTGGGCATCAGCAGCGGACCGGTGGTGGCCGGGGTCATCGGCCAGCTGCGCTTCGCCTGGGACCTGTGGGGGGAGACGGTGAACCTGGCAGCCCGCCTGGAGTCGAGCGGGGTGACCGGGCGGGTACAGATCTCCGCGGCCACCCTGGCGCACGTCGAGCAGGCTTACGATTGCGAGCCGCGCGGCGAACTGGAACTCAAGGGCGCCGGGCGGCAGCCGGCGTGGCTGGTCGTGGGGCCGAAAGCGGAGGGTGCCGGGCCGCCTGCCTGAGCGGGATTCAGGCGCGCCTGTCAAGGGCGCAGCCGGCGCGGCTTTCGGTTATCCTTGGCAACCTGCAATGGTGGTCCGTGTCGGTCCCCCCGCGACGCGAAATTGTGAACCCCGTCAGGCCCGGAAGGGAGCAGCGGCAGCAATGGATGCGGGCGCCGGGGTGTGGCTGGCACGGGCTACCTCCATCACGGCACCACCGGCAGGCAGTGATATGAGCTACCAGGTACTGGCGCGAAAGTGGCGGCCGCGACGCTTCGAGGATCTCGTCGGCCAGACGCACGTTGTGCGGGCGCTCAGCAACGCCCTCACCGGTGACCGCCTGCACCATGCCTACCTGTTCTCCGGCACGCGCGGCGTCGGCAAGACCACCGTCGCCCGGATCCTCGCCCGTGCGCTGAACTGCGAGACCGGCGTCACCGCCGAACCCTGCGGACAATGCAGCGCCTGCCGTGAAATAGACGAGGGCCGGTTCATCGACCTCATCGAAGTCGACGCCGCCTCGCGCACCAAGGTCGACGAAACCCGCGAGCTGCTGGAAAACGTCCAGTACGCACCAAGCCGGGGCCGCTACAAGGTGTATCTCATCGACGAGGTGCACATGTTCTCCAACCACAGCTTCAATGCGCTGCTGAAGACGCTGGAGGAACCGCCGCCGC
>CAYGQN010000568.1:0-2285 GCA_964351795.1 uncultured Gammaproteobacteria bacterium | reverse complement strand
CCTGCAGGCGGTGGCCCGGGCGGCCGGACTTGACTGGGTGGAGGACCCGGGCAATACCGACCCGCGCGTACCGCGCAGCCATCTGCGCAACGCGGTGTTGCCCGTGCTTGCGGCGCGCTGGCCCGGCCTGCCGGCGTCGATGGCCCGCCACCGCCAGCTGCAGGCCGACGCGGCGGAGAATCTGGACGCGCTGGCGAGCATGGACCTCGCCGCGGCCGCATGCGGTAATCGCCTGGCGATTGCTCCCCTGCGGGCGCTCGCCCCGGCACGCCAGCGCAATGCCCTGCGGGCGTGGCTGGGCGCCCGCGGGGCCGTGCCTGACTGGCATGTCATCGAGCAGGTCCGCGGGCTTTTCGACGCCGGTCCGGATCGCCATGGGGGCCTGCGTTGCGGGCCGCTGCAGCTGTTCCGCTACCGCGATACGCTGCATGCCGAGCGCCTGCCGCCAGCGCCAGCGGATTGCCGCTGGACGCCGCCGGCGCCCTTGCGGTTGCCGGGTGGGACGCTGTGGGCCGAGCCGGTGACGGGCGAAGGCCTGGCGGCGCGTCATGCCGATGGCGGCCTGCTGGTCGGCTGGCGGCGCGGCGGCGAGCGGATGCGCCTGAGTGGCCGGGGCCATTCCTCCAGCGTCAAGAAGCTCCTGCAACAGGCCGGTGTGCCGCCCTGGCGCCGCGGTCTGCTACCGCTGCTGCGCGTGCAGGGGCAACTGGCGGCCATTCCCGGCATCGGGGTGTGCGAAGCCTTCGCGGCCGGGCCCGGCGAAGCCGGCTATCGGCTCATGTTCGATGCCGGTGTTAGGTATGAGTGAATCGCTGCTGGCCGTGGCCGGTGCCGCCTGGTCCGCGACCGGGACGGCGCAGAAGCTGGCGCACATGCAGGTGCTGGCCGAGGCCCTGCCATGCCCGGGCAGCCGGATCGGCGAGTGCACCGGCCTGGTCGACAGCGCCGAACCGGGCCGGCCGCAACAGCCCGTGCTGATCGGGCAGGCGGGCGTGCCGCGTCGGGGCCTGGGCAGCAGGCAGGGACGGGCAGCGTTCTTCCACGCCCTTGCCCATATCGAGTTCACGGCCATCAACCTTGCCCTGGATGCCGCCCTGCGCTATCCGGGCCTGCCCGAAGCCTACTATCGTGACTGGCTCGGGGTCGCGGTGGAGGAGGCCGGTCACTTCCGCCTCCTCCAGGGTCACCTGGGGACACTGGATTGCAGTTACGGCGCGCTGCCCGCGCACAGCGGCCTGTGGGAGGTCGCCGCCGCCAGCGCCGGCCAGGTGCTGCACCGCATGGCGCTGGTCCCGCGGGTGCTGGAAGCGCGAGGCCTGGACGTCTCGCCGCCGATGATCGCGCGCCTGCTGGCCGTGGGCGATACGGCCGGCGCGGCGATCCTGCAGCGCATACTGGCCGACGAGGTGGGCCATGTTGCGATCGGCAGCCGCTGGTTCCACTGGCTTTGCGGGGAGCGCGGCCTGCGCCCGGGCGCGACCTTCCTCGGGATTGTCCGCGAGCACTTTCGCGGCAGCATCCGTGGACCGTTGAATCTCGAGGCCCGGCGGCAGGCCGGTTTCAGCGAAGAGGAACTCGAAGCGCTGGAAAGGCCGGCGTCCTGACCCTGAGGGCGTTCGCTGCCTGATCCTCGGGCCACGCCAGTGACGCCGACGATAACCGTTGCGCCAGCTTGGCAGGTGGGCGATGGGGGCTGCCATCCCTTGCACGGCGCGGGCTTGCGGACTCAGCCGGGCGCGCGCGTGCCGATCATGACGGTGGGTTCCAGGGCGGCCTTGTCGTCGTCGTAGAGCGTGAAGCGCAGCGGCACGTCGCCGATGTCCAGTTCGTCGCCCTCGTTCAACTCGACCGTTTTCACCTTCTTGTCGTTCACGAAGATGCCGTTCAGCGATTCCAGGTCCATGATGGTGAAGGTGCCGTCATGGCGGCGATGGATTTCCGCGTGCAGGCGTGACACGGAGTTGTCGTCGATGGTGAGCTCGTTGTTCTTGCTGCGGCCGATGCGGTAGGGCGAGCCGGCGATGACATAGCGCTCGCCGTCGATGTCGCGCCGCACCAGGTAGGCGTACTCGGCGGCACTGACGGCCTTCACCGGGGCCCGCTCAGTGCCCCGCCGCCAGATACGACCATAGACGATGAGCGCGATGACCACGGCGAGCAGCATCGCCGCCGGGGTGCCGAACCAGATCCAGGGTGTGAGCGCCGAGTCCGCCGGGCCGACCGCGCCCGGGCGTGCGGCGGCCGGCGGTGCCGTCGTGGCCTCCGGGGGCCGCACCGTCCGCCCC
>CAYGQN010000567.1:0-2298 GCA_964351795.1 uncultured Gammaproteobacteria bacterium | reverse complement strand
GTGTAGATCATCGCGGCCTGGTCGGTGCTCGCCACCGGCTCGACGGCCGCCGTGGCCGAGGCCGCCCGCGCAGCGGCGGCGAAACCGCCCTGCCCGGCCAGCCCTAGCGTGTCCAGCACGGCCGTCGGTGCCGCCGCGGCAACGATGGCCTGCATGGCGGGCTCGTCCCCCGGCGCACACAGCACCACGGCCGGGCGGGCATCGGCCAGGAAGTACTCCAGTTCGGCGCGCGTGTAGGCCGAGTTCAAGGGCATGTACACCAGGCCGGCGCGCAGGCAGGCGAGGTACAGGGCCAGCGCCTCGGGTGACTTGGGCACCTGCGCGGTGATCCGGTCCCCCGGCGTGGCACCCATCGCGCGCAGCTGCGCGGCCATTCGAGCTGCCAGCGCATACAGCTCCCCGTAGCTGATCACCGCGGCATCGTCGGTGTACAGGCAGGGACTGTCCGGATCGCCCGGCCGCCGGCTGTCCAGCACCTCGAAGAAATTCCCGCTCATGAGCACGTCGCCCTGCAAAACCGCAGATGCTAGGCCAGTGACTGCCACCGGCGCAATTGCATCGGCTCAGCGGCCCTGGCCGGTATCCGCCGCCGGAGCGCCGGCCGTGGCAGCGAGCAGCCGCCGCACCAGGGTCCGCACATCCTCCAGCACCAGGTAACAGCAGGGCACCAGCACCAGCGTGATGCCGGTGGCGAACAGGATCCCCCAGGCCAGCGAGATGGCCATCGGGATCAGGAACTGCGCCTGGATGCTGGTCTCGGCCATCAGCGGCATGAGCCCGGCGAAGGTGGTCAACGACGTCAGGATGATGGCGCGGAAGCGCGCCGAACCGGCCCCGCGCACGGCCTCCATCAGGGCCACCCCCTCGGCCCGGCGGCGGTTGATCCAGTCCACCAGCACCAGGGAATCGTTCACCACCACCCCGGCGAGCGCGAGGATGCCGAAGATGCTCATGATGCTCAGGTTGAAGCCCATGATCATGTGCCCGGCAATGGCGCCGACCACGCCGAAGGGAATGGCCGCCATCACGATGAGCGGCTGGACATAGGAACGGAAGGGAATGGCCAGCAGCGCATAGATGGCGAACATCACCACGATGGTGCCCGCCCGCGAGCTGGCGAACGATTCCTGCTGCTCGCGCAGTTCTCCCTCCAGGATGTAGTCGACGTCCGGATAGGCCACCAGCAGCTCGTCCAGGAAGGCGGTGAGATCGGCCACGATGAGGTTGGTATTGCCCTGCGCCTTGTCGAGGTCGGCCCGCACGTTGACGATGCGCCGCCGATCGATGCGCTCGATGCTCGCGTAGCCAAGGCCGGTATGGATCTCGGCGACGCTGGCGAAGGGCACCTGGGCGCCGTCCGGGGTGCGGATGCGCATGTCGCGCAGGCTCGCCACGGAATCCCTCTGCACGCGGGGGTAACGCACCATGACCCGCACATCGTCGCGCCCGCGCTGCAGGCGCTGCGCCTCGGCACCGAAGAACGCCTGGCGGACCTGGCGGCCGAGATCCTGCGTGGACAGGCCCAGCAGCTCCGCTTCCGGGCGCAGCTCGAGCTTTATCTCGGGCTTGCCCTCCTGGAAGCTGTCGCGGATATCGAACACCCCCTGGTAGCCGGCCAGGCGTGCCTTGACCTGCCCGGCCACCTCGGCCAGCCGGCCGAAGTCCGTGCCGGAGAGCTCGATGTCGACCGGCTCGCCGGCGCGACCGATCTCGGCGCGGTAATTCAGCTCCCGCGCGCCCGGCACCGGGCCGACCAGGCGGCGCAGCTCGGCGACGATTTCCGGCGTGGTGATATCGCTGCTCCGCTCCTCGGAGGGCACCAGCTCCAGGGTCACCTGCGCCAGTTCGGGCCGGCCGGCGCCGCCACTGCCGCCCGCCCAGCCGATACCGGTGAGGATGTGCCGGATCACGCTGCTGCCGTCCGGCTCCCGGTAGCGCTCGCGCAGTTGCCAGGCGATGTCGGCGATACGGCGTATGTGGCGCGCGGTGACCGCTTCGGGCGTGCCCTCGGGCATGGTGAGCGTGACCCGCGCGGTGTCCGAGGCTATGCGCGGAAAGAAGGTGAAGCCCACGCGACCGCTGAGCACCGTGGCCAGCATGATGATGGCAACCCCGCAGAATACCGCCAGCGTCAGGTAACGCTGGCGCAGCGCCGCGGCAAGCAGCGGTGCATAGACACGCGCCACGAAGCGCTCCAGCGCTGCCGCTACCGCCTGCTGCATTCGCAGGAGGGGATTGCCCTCGCCCGCGCGCGCGGGCCGCGTATGGGCCATGTGGGCGGGCAGGATCAGCTTCGAT
>CAYGQN010000566.1:1996-2304 GCA_964351795.1 uncultured Gammaproteobacteria bacterium | reverse complement strand
GAGGCGACCCGGCTGATCAAGCAGCACCTGCCCCACGCGCTGGTCAGTGGCGGGCTCAGCAACGTGTCCTTCTCCTTCCGCGGCAACAATCCCGTGCGCGAGGCCATGCACTCGGCCTTCCTGTACCACGCCCGCCAGGCGGGCCTGGACATGGCCATCGTCAACGCCGGCCAGCTGGGAATCTACGAGGACATCCCGAAGGAGCTCCTGGAGCGGGTCGAGGACGAGCTGCTGAACCGCGGCGCCAACACCTCGCAGCCACACAAGGATTTCGAGAACGCCCACTCCGACGACGAGACCGTGGTCCA
>CAYGQN010000566.1:0-1986 GCA_964351795.1 uncultured Gammaproteobacteria bacterium | reverse complement strand
GCCCGCGTGCGCGCGGCCCAGCGCATGATCCAGCTGCGGGAACGGGTCGAGGACGTGCTGCTGAACCGCCGCGCCGACGCGACCGAGCGCCTGGTGGATTTCGCCGAGAACGTCAAGGCCGATGAGTCCGGTGGCGAGAAGGTGAAAGCCGCCTGGCGCGATGCGCCGGTGACCGAGCGCCTGAGCTACGCCCTGGTGAAGGGCATTGCCGACAACGTGGTCGAAGATACCGAGGAAGCGCGCCAGCAGTTCGAGCATCCCCTGCAGGTCATCGAGGGGCCGCTGATGGACGGCATGAACGTGGTGGGCGACCTGTTCGGCGCCGGCAAGATGTTTCTGCCGCAGGTGGTCAAGAGCGCCCGCGTGATGAAAAAGGCCGTCGCCCATCTCATCCCGTTCATCGAGGCGGACATGGCCGAGTCAGGCGAGACCCGCAAGAACGGCAAGATCGTCCTGGCTACGGTGAAGGGCGACGTGCACGACATCGGCAAGAACATCGTCGGCGTGGTCCTGCAGTGCAACAGCTTCGACGTGGTCGATCTCGGCGTGATGGTGCCCACGGAGAAGATCCTGGATACCGCGCTCGCCGAGGAGGCCGACCTCATCGGCCTGAGCGGGCTCATCACCCCGTCACTGGACGAAATGGTCCACGTGGCCAAGGAGATGAAGCGCCGCAACATCTCCATTCCGCTGCTGATCGGCGGCGCCACGACCTCGCGGGCACACACGGCGGTGAAGATCGCCCCCTCCTACGACCAGCCGGTGGTGCACGTCAAGGATGCCTCTCGCGCCGTCGGCGTGGCGGCGAGCCTGGCCAGCAAGGAGAACCGGCCGGCCTTTGCCGAGAAAATCAGCAAGGAATACGAGGAGGTGCGCCAGCGCCACGCCGGCAAGCAGCAGAAGATCGACTGGCTGAGCCTGGAAGATGCACGCGCCAACCGTTTCGACGGCGACTGGGCCAGTTACCAGCCGGTCGCGCCGGCCAGCCCCGGCATCACGGTGCTGGACGACTACCCGCTCGATGAGCTCGCCGAGTGCATCGACTGGACGCCGTTCTTCGTCGCCTGGGAGCTGGCGGGCAAGTACCCGCGCATCCTCGACGATGAAGTCGTCGGCACGGAGGCCCGCAAGCTGTTCGAGGATGCCAAGGCCATGCTGCAGCGCATCATCGACGAGAAATGGCTGACCGCGCGTGCCGTGTTCGGCCTGTTCCCGGCCAACACCGTGGGGACCGATGACATCGAGGTCTATGCCGACGAGCAGCGCGATGATCCCGTCGCCACGCTGCACTGCCTGCGCCAGCAGACCCGTCGACCCGCCGGCCAGCCCAACTTCGCCCTGTCGGATTTCCTGGCACCGCGCGAGACCAAGGTGGCCGATTACATGGGCGCCTTCGCCGTCACCACCGGTATCGGCATCGACGAGCATGTCGCGCGCTTTGAAAAGGAGCACGATGACTACTCCTCGATCATGCTCAAGGCGCTGGCCGACCGCCTGGCGGAGGCCTTCGCCGAGCGACTCCACCAGCGGGTGCGCACGCAGTTCTGGGGTTACGCCAGCGACGAGCAACTCGACAACGAGGCCCTGATCGCCGAGAAGTACGAGGGGATCCGGCCGGCGCCTGGTTACCCCGCCTGCCCGGACCACACGGAAAAACCCCTGCTGTGGGACCTGCTGGACGTGGAGGGCCGCACCGGGATTACGCTTACCGAATCCTACGCCATGTTTCCGACCGCGTCGGTCAGTGGCTGGTACTTCGGCCATCCGCAGGCGCGCTACTTCGGCCTGGGCAAGGTCAACCGGGACCAGGTACGCGACTACGCCCGCCGCAAGAGCATGAACCTGGAAACCATGGAGCGCTGGCTGTCGCCCAACCTCGGCTACGACGCCGAGCGCGACTGAGACCGGCGCCGGAACGAAAAAAGCCCGGCTCGCACCGGGCTTTTTTCTGCCTGCCAACGGTCGCGCACACGCGCCGGTCTCAGT
>CAYGQN010000565.1:0-2312 GCA_964351795.1 uncultured Gammaproteobacteria bacterium | reverse complement strand
CTGCTGCAGCAGGCCGGGCAGACGGTGCAGGGTCTGGGGGCCGAAGATGACATCCACGAACGGCGCGCGCTCCCACAGGGCCTCGCCCTCCTGGCTGGCCACGCAGCCACCCACGCCGATGCGAACCTCCGGTCGGGCCTGCTTGTACTCGCGCCAGCGACCGAGCTGGGAGAACAGCTTCTCCTGGGCCTTCTCGCGCACCGAGCAGGTATTGACCAGCAGCAGGTCGGCCTCGGCCGGGTCGGATACCAGCTCGTAGTTGTCGTGTTCGGCGAGCACCTCGGCCATCTTCGCCGAGTCGTACTCGTTCATCTGGCAGCCAAATGTCTTGATATACAGCTTGCGGCTCAAGGGTTTGACCTGAATGTGGACGGCAAAAGGGCGCACAAAATACACCCTTCGGGCAATTATTTCGACCTTCACGCCGCCCTGCCCCGCAGGTGCGGCGGTGGCCGCGGCGCGGCATACTCGCGCCATGCATCTGATCCGGACCGCCGTGCTGCGTCGCACCGTGGCCGTGCTGCTGCTGGCGCTGCCCATGGCGGCGCCCGCCGCGCCGGCCAATGGTCACGCCCTGCTCACCGCCTGCAGTGCCGCCATGGCCGAGGACACCGGCGCGGCGCTGGCGACGGCGCCCGCACGGCTGGCCGCCTACTGTCGCGGTTTTGTGCACGGTGCCGCGGGTATCGTGGCCATCACCGAGCCGCTCAAGCCCGGCGGCCAGCTGTTCTGCCCTGGCGCCGACGGCATCGACCGCGGCGCGGCCGTGCAGGTCGTCCACGACTACCTGCTCAGCCACCCCGCCCGCCTCGATGCCAGCGCCGATACGCTGGTGGCCGCCGCCCTGGCGGGCGCCTGGCCCTGCCCGCCGACGGACCCCGATTTCCACCGCCGCATGCTGGAGCGCGGGCAGCACTGACGCCGGCAACCCGAGCGACATGAACGGGCTCGTCCGGGCTGTATACTTGCGTGCGCCGCTCACAGGGCCTTCACGTGCGCTGGCCAATGCTTGTATGCGGTTCCGGGATGCCTGCCAGGTCCGGAACACCCTGCGCCAGTGCCGCATCGGTACGATGGGCCGGCGCCGCCGGCGCCTCCCGGTGAAATCCGGCACCGACCCAAGCTGCCCGACACAAACGGACATGTATCGCACACCCCTGATCATCCCGGTCGAGAACCAGGTACGGGAGCTCGACGCCAAGCTGCTCCTGGCCTGCGTGGCAGCCGAGCGGGGGTTCCCCGTGGTCATCGGCTCGCGCACCTTCGTCAACTTCTCCGTACCGTTCGTGCCGCGCGGGATTTTCCTTGCCAAGAGCCTGCGGGCCATCAGCTCGCTCATGCTGGGCTTCACCCGCGACCTCGGCCATGACATAGTTGCCTGGGACGAGGAATCCCTGGTGCGCTTCCAGTCGCCCGAGTACGTGCACTGGCGCTACTCGGCGGCCACCTTCGCCACCGTCAGCCGGCTGTTCGCCTGGGGCCCGGACGACGCCGAATTCTTCGCCGCGTACACGGGCAACAACGCCCTCCCCGTGCATGTCACCGGCAACCCGCGCATGGACCTGCTGCGCCCGGAGCTGCGTGGCTACTTCGGCGCCGAGGCCGACGCGCTGCGCAAAGCGCATGGCCGCTTCATCCTCGTCAACACCAATTTCCCCTTCGTCAATGCCTTCGTACCCGGGCTCAACCTGCTGCAACCCGGCCCGGACGGGGACGGCGAGCAGGTCGGGCGCACGGGCCGCGGCCTGAGCCTGGCATTCGCCCGGCGCATGGCCGCGCACATCCAGGCCCTGCATGACAGTTTCCGCAATACGATCCCGCTTTTGAGTGAATGGTTTCCGGGCCACCGGATCATCATCCGGCCGCACCCCTCGGAAGACCACGACAGCTGGCGCCGCAGCTTCGCGGGCCTGCCGAACGTGCGCGTCCTGCATGAAGGCAACGTTATCCCCTGGCTGATGGCAAGCGAGGTGCTGCTGCATAACGGCTGCACCACCGCTGTCGAGGCCGCCGTGCTGGAGAAACCGGCGGTGACGTGGCAGCCGGTCACCAGCGAGGAATTCGACTACCACCTGCCCAACCGCCTCAGCCATCGCGCCTTCACCCTGGCCGAGCTGCGCGAGCAGCTGGCCGCCGTGCTGGACGGGCAGTCGGGCCTGGTTGCCGCGGCAGAGCGGCAGCGGATCCTGGCGCGCCACCTGGCATCCACCGAGGGCCCACTGGCCGCCGACCGCGTCATGGACGTGCTGCTGGAAGCGGGCTATCCGTCGCGCTCGCCCGCGGCACCGCCGCCGGGGCGCCGCGCCCGGGCC
>CAYGQN010000564.1:0-2322 GCA_964351795.1 uncultured Gammaproteobacteria bacterium | reverse complement strand
ATGCCGGGGCCAAGCTGACCGTCGGCCTGCCGGAAGTCCCTGAAGTGAAGGCATGGTTGCGCCGCGCCGGCACTTAGGCGCAAGATCCGCCCGGGGAAGCGGGCAGATCACGAACGTGGAGGTAATGAGGATGTTTCGAGATGCTCCTGCGCGCCCGCGCTGGCGGGCCCTGCTGCCGACGCTGGCCCTGGTGGGCCTTGGCGGCTGCAACTCCAGCACCGTCATCGACGAGTACCGCCAGTCGCCGGTGGTGATGTCCGACCAGGACGCCATCGTGGTGCTCGGTCGCCGTCACAAGGCCGAATACGAGACCGAGCAGGATTTCATTGCCTGCGTCGGCAAGTCCCTGGCCGGGGGCGGCAACCCGGTGCGCATCATCCCCGAGAAAACCTTCGTCGACAGCATGTATCCCTGGTTTGAAACCAGCACCGCGCCAATGAACGTCAAGCGCCTGCAGGCGCTGCTGGCCAACGAGGCCGTTGCCGCGCGGGTGGAGGAGTTCGGGATCCGTTACGTCATCTGGGTGGATGGTTCCACCGAGACCATCGACAGCAGTGGCGGGGTATCCTGCGCGGTCGGGCCCGGTGGCGGCGGCTGCTTCGGCTTTGCCAGCTGGTCCGACGAGGCCCGCTACGAGGCCAGCATCTGGGACCTGGAATCGGCCAACGTGGCCGGCAAGGTCAGCACCGAGACCAATGGCACCTCTTACATGCCGGCGGTGATCGTGCCCATCCCGCTGCTGGCACGGGTGCAGGCCAATGCCTGCAGCAGCATGGCCGGCCAGCTTGCCGGTTTCATCACCAATGGCCCGGCGGCGCCGGGCGCGGCGCCCGCCACACTGATGGCCGGCGACGAGTGCGAGGTCAACGCGCCGCAGCCCTGCTGATCATGCCCTTGTTGCCTGTCGCCTGACGGGCGGCGCCGGCCTCGGCGCCGCCCGTTGCATTTCGATGGCTTCGGTGGCCCGGCCCGCTCAGCGGCCGATGATCTTCTCTTCCGGCATTTCCTTCGCCTTGATGACCAGCGCCTTGACGTTCGGGCTGCCGAGGTTCACCCGGTTCGGGATGCAGCGCGTGCGCTGCTCCAGGTTCACCGGGCCGAACAGCGGCGCGACCTGGTCCATGAACTGCTCCACCAGTTCGCAGTCCCCGCGCTCGATGGTGCGCGGGCGCCGGTCCCGGATTTGCACCTCCTCCCAGCTGGCCGGAAAGGTGTCGGTGGAAATGCCCGGCTCGGCCGGGACGGGCACGGCAAACCCCAGCGTCATGTTGTACATGGGCTGGACCTCGTTGAAGCGGCCCATGCAGGGCGCATGCACCTCCGCGTCGTCGCGGGCGCCGAAGGCCAGCAGCAGGCGCCTGACCTTCTGCTCGATGGCATTACAGGTGTAGTAGGTGGTGAAGCCGGCATACCAGAACCGCAGCTGGTGGGCCTGCCATTCGGCAGTGAGTTCGGTGCCGGCCGCGGGCGCATCGGAGCGGTTGCCGGCGGCGGGTGCGTCGGCCTGGGCGCCGGCCGGCGCGGGTCCGAGCAGCACGCCGAGCAGGCAGACCAGCATCGTACGGCGTCGATAATGACTGCTTGATGGTGTTCTGTTCATATGGGTTCCGACACTCATCAGGCTCGCAGGTTCAGTTCGCGCGTGTTGTCCGGGGCCGGCGCGGGCTGCCGCCTCAGCGTTTGCGCAGCTCTCGCGGGCATCCGCGCACACGGGCCGGATTGGCGTCCTCGCGGCAACACTCGGCATGCCAGAAACACAGGGCCTCGCGCCGACTGCCGCCATTGGCCGTGATGATGCCGATGCCTTCCTTGTACAGCGCATCGGCGGTCTGGTAGTGGTAATCCAGGTCCATGCCGGTGTCCACCCCGAAGGCGTTGACGTGCCAGTTGCGCAGCCGCTTGAGCGCCGGCAGCAACTCGGGCGAGCCGGACGGGAAGTTGCGCCGGAACAGCCACAGCAGATGTTCCTGCGAGCCGTTCACCGCTTTCCAGTCGCCCAGGCTGGCCTGCAGTTCGAGAATGGTCTCCAGGGTAGGTACCTGGGCCAGGCTGTACAGCCCCTCGTTGACGCGGATCAGCAGCTGGTGACGACGGTACAGCCGCAGCGCCTGGCGCAACTGGCCGGCTTCGCGAAACCGGTCGGCAGCGTAGACGACGGCCTGGGCGACTGCGGGGGCGAACGCGCCGGCTTCGGCTTCCATGGCGTCGATGGCCGCTTCGGCGGCTTCGAGCATGGGGTCCGCCTGCGCTGCCGCGTCCGCTTCCAGGGCGGGATCCGTCCCGGCTGATGGTTCAGCTTCAAGTGCCTGGTCCGGCCCGGCT
>CAYGQN010000563.1:0-2322 GCA_964351795.1 uncultured Gammaproteobacteria bacterium | reverse complement strand
GACTAGCCCCCCACCTGTCCCCGAGCCCCGGCACGCGCGGGAAGGCATAGAACGCTCCTTCAGGCAGTGACAGGGCCAGCGCGGGATGATCACCGAGGATCTCCCCCACCATCTCTCGCCCACGTGCGTAGCGGGCCTTCAACTCGGCCAGCCAGGCCTCACCCTGCTCCAGCGCCACGATCCCGGCGGGCTGGGTGAACACCGCCGCGCCGGTGTTGAAGCACTCGGAGATAGCGGCCACGGCAGTGGCGTAGCGGGCCGGTGCAATCATCCAGCCCAGGCGCCAGCCGGTCATGGCCCAGCTCTTGGAGAAACCGCTGAACACGATGACCGGATCCTCGTCGCCGGCAATGCTGAGGAAGGAGGGCGCGGCCGCGGCGTCGAACACCAGGCGCTGGTACACCTCGTCGGAGATGATGAGGACCTCCCGCTCGCGTGCCAGCGCCAGCAACTGCGCCTGCTCATCGGCAGACATCACCCAGCCGGTGGGGTTGCAGGGCGAGTTCACGAAGATGGCACGGGTCTGCGGCCGCAGCGCCGCCCGCAACTCGGCCAGGTCGAGCTGCCAGCGCCCGTCGCTGAGCCGCTGGTTGACCCAGGTGATGTCCGCGCCGGACACGCGCATGGCGTTGTAGATATTGGGCCAGGCCGGGCCGACGATGATCCCGTGGCTACCGGTGGTCAGCGCCATCTGCACCGCGATGTTCATGGCCAGCATGGCCGAGCCGGGCACGCTCACGCGGTCCGGGTGCAGACGCACCCCGTAAAGCCTGTGCAGGTACGCGGCCACGGCATCGCGCAGGTCCTGGCGACCGCGGGTGTGCTGGTAGAAGGTCTGCCCGGCCGCCAGTGCCTCGCGTGCGGCCTCGCAGATGAACGCCGGCGTGGGGCTGTCGCCCTCGCCGAACCACAGCGGGATGATGTCCTTCTGGTCCATTCGCGGGAAGGCCACGCGGGTGATGCTGTTCTGCGCCAGCGTCTCTATCTCGTCACGCAACAGGGCCATGGATGTGGTTGTCTCCGACTGGGGCGCGGTGCTCGCGCGGGCAGCCGCCCGCGGCGCATGCGATCTACAATGGGATGGCAAGAATAGAACCCGCCGGATAAAACTTCGAGCAGAGGAGCAGGGCTGACTGCCGGCAGCGCCCACCGCTGTCCCGGGAGGCCCGGCGGGTGCATAACAACAAGCCAGGGGGGATCGACATGAGCAAACCGAATGCGCCGTTCCGCGCCGACCAGGTGGGCAGCCTGCTGCGCACCGAAGCCGTCAAGGCGGCAAGGGCCAGGCACAGCGCCGGCGAGATTGATGCCGACGCACTGAAGGCCACCGAAGACGACAGCATTCGCGACATCGTCGCCCGGCAGGAGGCACTCGGCCTGAAGGACGTCACCGACGGCGAACAGCGTCGCTCCTGGTGGCACTTCGATTTCCTGGCCGGCCTCGATGGCGTGGAGATGGTCCGCGGCGAGAAGGCCATCCAGTTCACCGGGGTGAAGACCAAGGCCGAGACCATTGCCGTGACCGGCAAGGTCGATTTCCCAGACGACCATCCCATGCTGGACCACTTCCGCTACCTCGCCTCGGTCACCTCGGTGGTGCCGAAGATGACCATCCCCTCGCCAACGGTGCTGCACTTTCGCGGCGGACGGGAATCCATCAGCCGCGAGGTCTACCCCGACCTTGGCGAATTCTTCGAAGATACCGCCAGGGCCTGGCGCAAGGCCGTGCACACCTTCCATGCGGCCGGCTGCCGCTACCTGCAGTTCGACGACACCGTCTGGGCCTACCTGTGTTCGGAGGTGGAACGGCAGAAGGCGCGTGAGCGCGGCGATAATCCGGACCCGCTGCCGCGCATCTACGCGCAGATGATTCGCGAAGCCCTGGCAGACAGGCCGGACGACATGGCGATCACCACCCACGTGTGCCGCGGTAACTTCCGCTCCAGCTGGATTGCCGAGGGCGGCTACGAGCCGGTGGCGGAGATCCTGCTGGGTGACACCGGCTACGACGGCTACTTCCTGGAGTACGACTCCGATCGCGCCGGTGGCTTCGAACCGCTGCGCTTCCTGCCCCGCGGCCAGCAACGCGTGGTGCTGGGCCTGGTGACATCCAAGTCCGGCGCTCTGGAGAAACGCGACGACATCCTGCGCCGCCTGGACGAGGCCAGCGCCTTCGCCGACCGCGATCAGTTCTGCCTGAGCCCGCAATGCGGCTTCGCCTCCACCGAGGAGGGCAACCTGCTGGGCGAGGCGGAGCAATGGGCGAAGCTCGGCTTCATCGTCGACCTGGCCAGCGAGGTCTGGGGCGAGCTGTAGCACCGC
>CAYGQN010000562.1:0-2327 GCA_964351795.1 uncultured Gammaproteobacteria bacterium | reverse complement strand
GAGGCCTGCTTTCCGACGGCACGGCCCGGCGGGACCCGGGTTACGGGGGTATTGGAGCGACTGCGGCGGCTGGGGTTCCGCAAACCGCGACCGCTAGTGTAACCCGAGTGCGCGGGCAACCAACCACAGCCTGCTTGCGATTCCGACTGCTTTTCCAGTCTGGCGGCCTGCGCGCGAAGGCGGTGTGAAGAGCACCGGCACGGGAGGCAGAATATACAAGGTGCCGGGGCCGCGCTAACATTGTGCGTCTTCATTGCCTTCCGCCGTGTGGCCCGCTGGCCCGCGGCCCGCCAGCTGAGCCCGGTTCGCCATGAGCAAACGCATCAAGATCATCTTCCCCGTGCCGATGAACGACGCCACCCGCACGATGGTGGAGTCGCAGATTCCGCCGCAGTTCATCCGCCCCGGTTACGAGGTGGAGTTCGTCGGTTCGTCCGGCCTGATGACCCTGGCCAACAGCTACTACGACATGAGCATCATGGAGATGATCGTCCTCGAGGCCGGCATGCGGGCCGAGCAGGAGGGCTTCGATGCGGTGTGCATCAACACGGTCAGCGACTCGGCCTTCGCGGCCTTGCGCTCGCGTTTGTCCATTCCCGTGTTCACGCCCGGCCAGAGTGCCTTCCATGCCGCCTGCATGCTCGGCCACCGCTTCTCCATCGTCACCATGTGGAAACCCTGGTTCCCGCTGTACCGCAAGACGCTGAAGGAATACGGACTGGAGCACCGCTGCGCCTCGGTGCGCGCCATCGACGTGCGCCCGGACGTGCAGGAACTGCTGGAGGGCAAGGAGCAGTTCGTGTTCGCGAAGCTGGAGGCCGAGGCCCGGGCCGCCATCGAGGAGGACGGCGCCGACGTCATCGTGCTCGGTTCGACAACCATGCACCAGTCGCACCAGTACCTCAGCGAACACCTGCCCGTGCCGGTCATCAACCCCGGCGTCGTGGCCTACAAGATGTGCGAGATGTTCCTGGAGCTCGGCCTGGCCCACTCCAAGAGCGCCTATCCATCCCCCGAGAACGTGCAGGACGACACACTGTTCCCGCCTGCCTGAGAACCCGGAAACCACCATGTCAATCGCAAGTATCGACGAGGTTCTCGAAGACCTCCGCCAGGGCAAGCAGATCATCCTCGTCGATGATCCCGACCGCGAGAACGAGGGCGACCTCGCCATGCTGGCCGAGCACGTCACGCCGGCCGACATCAGCTTCATGGCCAACGAGGGCCGCGGCCTCATCTGCCTGGCAATGGACGGCGAGCACTGTGACCGCCTCGACCTAATCCCGCAGACGGGTCGCAACACCAACCCGCTCGGCACGGCCTTCACCGTGTCGATCAACTCGCGGGAAGTCACCGGCTCGGGGATGTCCTCGGCCGATCGGGCGCTCACCATCCGGCGGGCGGTCGACCCGGACACCACCTCGGCCGACTTCCGCCGCCCCGGCCACATGTTCCCGCTGCGGGCCCGGGACGGCGGGGTGCTGGTGCGCGAGGGGCAGACCGAGGGCATCGTCGACCTGGCCCGCCTGGCCGGGGGCCGCGGCGCCGGCGTCATCTGCGAAATCATGAACGACGACGGCACCATGGCCCGCATGCCGGAACTGGAGGTATTCGCGGCCAGGCACAACCTGAAAATCGCCACCATCGAGAGCCTGATTGCCTACCGGCGTGCCACCGAACGCCTGGTCGAGCCGGTGGAACTGGGCGTGCCGATGCCCACCGAGTTCGGCGAGTTGCGCACGCATCTGTTCCGATCGCTGGTCGATGGCAAGGAGCACGTGGCCCTGACCGTGGGCATCGACGGCCCGGACGACTACGGTCACTTCAGCGAGATCCCGGACAACGTCTACGTGCGCGTGCACAGCGAGTGCCTGACCGGGGACGTGTTCCATTCCCTGCGCTGCGACTGCGGCCCGCAGCTCGACAAGGCCCTGGCCATTCTGGCGCAGAAGCAGCACGGCGTGCTGGTGTACATGCGCCAGGAAGGCCGCGGTATCGGCCTGGCCAACAAGCTGCGCGCGTACAAGCTGCAGGACGGCGGCATGGATACCGTGGAGGCCAACCAGGCGCTGGGTTTCGCGCCGGACCTGCGCGAGTACGGCATCGGCGCGCAGATCCTGCACTTCCTCGGCGTGCGCAACATGACGCTGCTCACCAACAACCCGAAGAAGATGCACGGCCTGGCCGGCTACGGTCTGACCCTGCTTGGCCAGGAGCGCCTGGAAATCCCGCCCAACGCGGCGAACGTCAACTACCTGCGCACCAAGCGCGACAAGATGGGCCACACCTTCGGCAACATCGAGCTGGCCGGCAGCGAGGACTGAGCC
>CAYGQN010000561.1:0-2328 GCA_964351795.1 uncultured Gammaproteobacteria bacterium | reverse complement strand
CGCGGGCGCTGGCCATGCCGGGCGGGCATGTTAAATTGCGGCGCTGTATCCACGTTATCGCGGGAGTGAATCATGGCGAGTTCCGCTCACGGCCGGCCGCTGTCCGACCTGCAGTTACGCGTCAGGGCGCTCGAGAACATCCTCACCGAGAAGGGCCTGGTCGACCAGGTCACCCTGGACACCATCATTGAACACTACGAGCACAAGGTCGGTCCGCACCTGGGCGCGAAGCTCGTGGCGAAGGCCTGGACGGATCCGGACTTCCGCCAGCGCCTGCTGACCGACACCGACACGGTGGTGGCCGAGATGGGCCTTGCCGGTATCGAGGGCTCGCACCTGCTGGTGAAGGAAAACACCCCGGGGGTGCACAACCTGGTGGTCTGCACGCTGTGCTCCTGCTATCCCTGGACGGTGCTCGGCCTGCCGCCCATGTGGTACAAGAGCTCGCCCTACCGCGCCCGTGCCGTGCATGATCCGCGCGACATGCTGCGCGAGGAGTTCGACCTGGAGATCCCGGAGAGCACGGAGCTGCGGGTGTGGGACAGCAACGCCGACATCCGCTACCTCGTCCTGCCGATGCGCCCGGCCGGCACCGAGTCGCTGTCCGAGGATGAACTGGCGGCCCTGGTGAGTCGCGACGCGATGGTGGGCACCGCCATCGTCCACGCGCCGGCCTGAAGGAGTCACGCACATGAACGGCATACATGATCTGGGCGGCATGGAAGGCCTCGGCCCGCTGCCTTTCGAAGACAACGAACCCCGTTTCCACGCCGACTGGGAGCGCTGCGCCTTTCGCCTGACCATCGCCATGCTGGGTGGTGGCTATTTCCATGTCGATGAAGTGCGCGCCCTCATCGAAACCATGCCCCCGGCGGACTACCTCTCGGCGAGTTACTACCAGAAGTGGTCCTGGGCCATCATCGAGATGATGAAGAACAAGGGCGTGGTCACCGAGGAGGAACTCGAGGCCGGCCGTTCCCTGCACAAGGGCGTGGAGAACCCGCCCGTACCGCCGGACATGATGCAGGCTGCCATGACCAGCCCCATACGGGCCGACCTGCCGCTGGCCACGCCGCCGAAGTTCCGGGCCGGCGACGCGGTGCGGGCGAAGAACATGCATCCGCACTGCCATACCCGCACGCCCCGCTACGTGCGCGGCAAGCCGGGCAAGGTGCTGGAAGTGCACGAGGCCTACCGCCTGCCCGATGCCAACTCCCAGGGCAACCCGGACGTGATCGAGCACTGCTACACGGTGCAGTTCACCGCGCGCGACATCTGGGGCGAGGACGCCCCGGCGAAGGACTCGGTGCTGCTGACCATGTTCGACAGCTACCTGGAGCCGGCATGAGCGGCGTCGACCTCAGCGTTTTCCCCGGCCTGCCCCGGGATGCGGAAGGCCCGGTGTTCGCCGAGCCCTGGCAGGCGCAGGCATTCGCGCTGGTGGTCAAGCTGCAGCGCGAGGGCGTGTTCACCGCCGATGAATGGGCCCACGCCCTGGGCGCCGCCATTGAGGCTGCCCGTGCGGCCGGTGATCCGGACCTCGGCGACACCTACTACCAGCACTGGCTGTCGGCACTGGAAACGCTGACGATCACCAAGGGGCTCGCCAATCCGCAGACGCTCGCGGAATACAAGCAGGCAGCCCACGAAGCGCAGCAGGCATTGCATCATGGACATGACCACGGCGATCACGGCCACCACCATCACTGAGCCGGTGCCCGTGTCGGGCATCGATGCGGCGGAGCTGCTGGCGCCCTGGCTGGAGTCCCCGGAGCACGCCTGGAGCATCGGCATCTACGGCGCCATCGGCGAGTTCATGCACGATGCCGACGAGGCCACGCACTTCACCCGCGGCCGTCACGCGCTCAGCGCGCAGACCGCGCGCGGTGGCCTGTTCCTGGACCTGCCCGGGCAGGTCCACTTGCAGGCCTTGCGCTACGACAGCCAGTGCTCCTCGGGGGGGCAGATGCAGCGCGTGGATGTCCTGCTGCCGGCCGCGGCGGCGGCCATGCCCGTCAACCACGTGCTCACCGAGTTGCCGGCCGACGAGGGCGTCGGCGAGGCGGGC
The DNA here is from genome assembly GCA_964351795.1 of uncultured Gammaproteobacteria bacterium. Taxonomy (GTDB): domain Bacteria; phylum Pseudomonadota; class Gammaproteobacteria; order JADZEE01; family JADZEE01; genus CAYGQN01. The sequence goes on along the minus strand of CAYGQN010000561.1, from coordinate 260 downwards.
ACGGTGGAGTTCGACCTGGGCCTGGGTTCGCCCTGGGTGCGCTTCTGCGTGCGCAGCGATGACGAGCCGCTCACGGCCCGGCTGCGCGCGGCGGCCGGTCGCGGCGTGTTCGACGAGGGCAATCTCGTCCTGCACGATCTGCACGCCGCCTCGCCGGTGAGGCTGTTGCGCTCGGCCGTCGGCACCCTCGAGGTGTACGGCGCCATTCCCACGCGCGTCGAGCGCCTCGTTGCGCTTGAGCAGGCGGGGCAGCAGATGCG
>CAYGQN010000560.1:0-2333 GCA_964351795.1 uncultured Gammaproteobacteria bacterium | reverse complement strand
CAGGGCCGCCGCCAGCGGCAGGTCGCGCAGGCGCCTGCCGCTGGCGGCGAACACGGCATTGGCGATGGCCGGTGCCACCGGTGGCACGGCCGTCTCGCCGACGCCGCCCGGCGCCTCGCCGTTGGCGATGATGTAGCCGCTGATCGCCGGCAGATCGGCGCGCCGGGCAATGCGGTAGTCATCGAAATTGCCCTGCAGCACCTGGCCGCCGGTGCTGTCGATGCGCCCCCAGAGGGCCGCCGACAGGCCGAAGGTCACGCCCCCCTCGATCTGCGCCAGCACCGTGTCCGGGTTCACCACGGTGCCGCAGTCGAGCACGCAGACGATGCGTTCGACCTGCAGCGCGGCGGCATCGACCTGCACGCTGGCCACCACCGCGACAATGCTGCCGAAGCATGCATGCAGCGCGCAGCCCATGCCCCGGCCGGGCCCGGGCTGACGGTTCCAGCCCGCCTCGCGGGCTGCCACCTGCAGGGCCCGCGCATGCCGCGGCGACCCGGCCAGGCGCGCCAGGCGCCAGGCCAGCGGATCGGCGCCGGCCGCCACGGCCAGTTCGTCGATGAAGCTCTCCTTGAAGAAGGCGTTGAAGGAATGCCCGACGCTGCGCCAGTAACCAACGTCGTGGCCGGGCTCGCAGATGACGTGCTCCACCTGCAGCGCGCCAAGATCGTAGGGCAGGTGGACGGCACCCTCGGTGTTGATCACCGCGCGCATGTCGGTGGCGAGCAGCGGCACCATCCGCCGCATCACCGATTCATACACAGAGGCCGAGGCGATGCGGTTGAACCAGGCGATGGGCGCGCCGGCGGCGTCGAGGGCGGCCTCGAAGCGTGCTGCCGCGGCCGGCCGGTAGCAGTCATGGCGCATGTCCTCGGCCCGGTTCCACTGCAGCTGGACACAGGTGCCCGGCAAGGCCATGGCGCAGCCAGTCACCTGGCGGATGAAGTCGGTTTCAGTGCGGCGGCCGAAGCTGCCGCCCATGGCCAGGGGCTCGACGGCGACCTGGTCCGGGTCCAGGCCGGCCGCGGCGGCCGCCGCGACGCGGGCCAGCATGGGTGACTGCGTGCCGGCCCACAGGCGCAGGCGACCATCGGCGTAACGCGCGGTGGCGCTCATCGGTTCCATGGGGGCATGTGCCAGCATCGGCACGGTGTAGGTGGCGCTGACGCGCTGCGCGCCGCGGGCGAGCGCGGCGCGCGGATCGCCCCGGCGCTGGTGGACCACGGGCTCGCCGGTGTCCAGCGCCGCCAGCGGTTCGACCGCCGCGACGCGGGCAGGGGCAGGTGCCAGTTCCAGCAGCCCGGCGGCCTGGTCCGCCCGCCACCAGTTGTCGGCGATGACCGCCGTGGCGTCATCCAGGTCCACCACGGCCATCACGCCGCGCCGGGCCAGGATGGTTTCCCGGGCGCGGGCATGGGCCGCGGCATCCAGGGGCCGGCCGTGGCGGATGCTGGCGAAGCGCATGTCCGGCTCGCGGATGTCGGCCCCAAAGCGCAGGCTGCCATCGACGCGCGGCGGCACCTCCGCCCGCGGCAGCGCCTGGCCGAGCAGCGTGCGCTGGCCGGCGCGCTTGAGCGGTGGTTGCCGCTGCACCGGCTGGCCGGCGGCTTCGACGGCGAGGTCGCCGTAGTCCAGGCGCTGGCCGGCCGGGCCGGACACGGTGCCGGCCGCGCAGGTGCATTGTTCCGGCAGGACCCGCCAGCGGCGGGCAGCCGCGGCCCGCAGTTGTTCGCGCGCGCTGGCGGCCGCCAGCCGGGTGGAGTCCCAGGCATCACGCACGCTGGTGCTGTTGCCGGTGATGTCCAGGCCGATGCTGCGGGCCGTGGCGCGGAAGGCGCGGCGGGCGAGCGCTGCCGCGATCGTCTCGTCGCTGGCCTCGAAGGGGACATTGGCCTCCAGCACGGTGAGGTTGGCGTACACGCGGTGCAGCGGTGCCTGGGTGGTACGCACGCGCGACCAGTCGGCGTCCAGTTCGTCCGCGGCGATCATGGCCAGCGCGTTGTGCACGCCCTGGCCCATGTCGGTACGCGGTACGGCCACGGTTACCCGGCCGCTGGCGTCGATGCGCAGCCAGGCATTCAGGGCGACCGCGTCGGCGCTGGCGAATACGGCTGCCGGCCCGATGCGATCGCCGCTGCGCAGCCAGGCGGCGCCGAACACGGCGCCGCCGGCAACGGCGGCGGAGGCAATCAGCAGAGAGCGACGTGTGGGCATGACGATGACCTCGGTGCCGGCAGCGCACTTGAATGCCGCCTGTGTGCCGGCCAAACTTCGTGAACGGCGGCGCCAGGCCCGGGGTGACGCTGCCTTTCCGGGCCAGGACAACAGTCTGC
>CAYGQN010000559.1:0-2346 GCA_964351795.1 uncultured Gammaproteobacteria bacterium | reverse complement strand
GTCCACCTCCCGTAGGAGCGGCTTCAGCCGCGAATCCCGCGGCGCCAGGTCCACCTCCCGTAGGAGCGGCTTCAGCCGCGATTGCCGTGCGGGTCGGCCGCGAGGGCGGCGTGCAGCGCCAGCACGCCGTCGCGCAGCGCGGCCCGTTCCCCGGCCGGCAATGGCCGGGTCGCGAAGCGGTGGCGATAGTGCAGCGCCAGCAGCCGCCGGGCCTCTGCGGCGGCGATGGCCTCCGGGTGGCGGCTGGCCAGGCGGTCCAGCCAGGCACCAAGCGGCTCCCCGGGTCGCGGGCCGAGGCCTCGCGACTCCAGGGTCGCGATCAGCAGCGGGAACTCGGAATCGCCACCCTGACGTGGTGCGGGCGGGGCAGGGCGCTGCCCCGGTCGGTCACGGCGCTCCCGTCGTGCCAGGCGCCAGGCCAGCAGCGCTGCCAGCGGGAGCAGCAGCCAGGTGAGTTCGGTCTGCAGGTCGAGCTCCCCCCGCCGCACGCGGCCGAACTGGAAGCTGCCCCAGGACCACAGGTCCAGCAGTCGCTGCAAGGTGTTTCCGGCCGGCGTTTCCAGGGCGGCCCATTGCGCCGGCGTGGTATCCACGATACGCCAGCCCCCGTCAACCCAGGCTTCGGCCCAGGCGTGGGCATGGCGGGCCCTGGCGACGTAGCGCTCCTCCAGTGCACTGTACTCGGTCACGCTGTAGCCGACGGCGTAGCGAGCCGGGATGCCGGCCGAGCGCAGCAGCAGGACGGTGGCGCTGGCGAAATACTCGCAGTGGCCGCGACGGTCCTCACGCAGGAACTGCAGGAGTGGCCGGCGACCCGGCCAGCGCCCCCGCAACACCGGGCTGTAGCGGAACTCGCGCGCAAAGAAGCGCTCGATGCCGATGACATAGCCGGCGGCGTCGGCGGCTTCGGGAGCGGCTTCGGCGAGTGCCTGGGTGAGCCCCTCGCGGTAGGACTCCGGCACCAGCAGGTCGGCCGGTCGTGGTGGCGCCTGCTTTGCCGGCCCGCGGGCCCAGCCAACCTGCCAGCGCACCGCGCCCGGGGCCACCTCTGCGAGGACCGTGCCGTAGGCGTTGCGCTGGATTTCCACGAAATCCTCGGATCGCACGGCCAGTGCTCCCGCCGGCAGGGCCACGACACCGGATTCCTCGCGGAACACCCGTTGCACGGTGGCGCTGCGGCCGGTCGGCCCGGGCGCCAGCCGCCAGGCGCGGGTGTCGCCGATGGGTTCCACCCGCTCGAAGCCCTGCTTGCTGGTCTTCCAGTTGCCGAACTCGAACTGGTCGTAGCTGGCCTCGCGCAGCAGCAGCGGCTCGGTGAGCGGGCCGTCCGGTTCCACCCGCAGGCGGATGCGGTCGGACATCTTCAGGCGTCCGATAGCGCCGATGGCCGTGGCCGCGTGGTCCGGATCGGGCTGGGACCAGACGAAGCGATTCAGCCATACCAGTGCAGTCTGCTCGAGGGTCCGCTGCACTTCGCGGATCCCCACCTGCAGCCCGAAGCCCAGCACGGCGGCCAGCAACAGCAGTGCGAGCCACGCTCCGGAGGGGTAGCGGCGCGGGCGTTGAGGCCAGATCAGGGCGCCGACCAGCACCGCGGCGAGCGGCAGGAAAACCGTGTCGCGCTCGCCGGTGCTGGCCGCCACCAGGCACACCATGATCCAGGCGGGCCCGAGGTCAAAGGCCTTGTCCTCGGGCAGCGCCGGTTCGTCGGCGCTGCGGCGCAGGCTCACGAACAGGGTGCTCAGGCGCAGCGACTCGGCCGTGCTGTAGCGCTGCGCCGTCAGCAGCAGGGACAGCACGACCGGCGAGAAGGCGAGTATGGCGTAGATGCCCTGCATGCCCACGGCGTTGAACTGGTACACCACCAGCAGTGCGAACAGCAGGGCACTGAAGTCCGACACGCGGTTGAACTCGCGCTTGCTGAGTTCCCAGCGCCAGGGCACGCGCCAGGGCAGTTCGATCACGATTGCCAGCGGCAGCGCCAGCGGCAGGTTGCCGGTCTGCCAGCCCCACAGCAGCGCGGCGGCGCCGGCCACCAGCGGCGGTGTGCGAATCATGCCGCCCGGGCCCCGGTGCCGGCAGACTCGGGCAAGCGCAGCAACGCCTCGCGTGCCGTGCCCGGCGTGATGCGGACCAGTTGCCCGTCCGCGGCGTGCGGGCCCGGGCCGGGCACGGCCGTGTCGGCCGCAACCAGGAACACCCGCACCGGCAGGCCATGCGCGCGCACCGCCTGCACCAGGGCCTGGCGCGCCGGGTCCCAGTCGAGCAGGACGAAAATGACCCCGGACAGGCTGCCGACGTGCCGGCGCACCAGCGCGGCCAGGGTGTCGAAGCGGCCGGCACCGG
>CAYGQN010000558.1:0-2352 GCA_964351795.1 uncultured Gammaproteobacteria bacterium | reverse complement strand
GTTCGGCATCGTGGGTGACGATCACCAGGGTGGCGCCGGCATTGTCGTTCAGGGCCAGCAGCAGCTCGAGCACCTGGCGCGCGGATTCACGATCGAGATTCCCGGTCGGCTCGTCCGCCAGCACGCAGGCCGGATCGTTGGCCAGCGCCCGCGCCACCGCCACGCGCTGGCGTTCCCCGCCGGACAACTCCCCGGGCTTGTGGGTAACCCGCGCGGCCAGCCCGATGTGCCCGAGCAGCTCGGCGGCCCGGGCGCGGGCCCGGCCGACCGGCGCACCGGCGATGAGCAGCGGCAGGGCGACGTTCTCCAGCGCCGTGAACTCCGGCAGCAGATGATGGAACTGGTACACGAAACCCAGCGCCCGATTGCGCAGGCGGCCGCGGGCGGCTTCGTCCAGGGCCGACATCCGCTCGCCGGCAACGCGGACGTCGCCGGCGGTGGGCAGGTCCAGCCCGCCCAGCAGATGCAGCAGGGTGCTCTTGCCGGCACCGGAGCGGCCCATGATGGCGATCCGCTCGCCGCGCTCGATGCGCAGGTCGAGCTCCCGGAACAGCGTCAGCGAGGTGCCGGTCTCGGTGAAGGTCTTGCCGACACCGCGGCATTCGATCGCCGCCTCACTCATAGCGCAGGGCCTCGGCAGGCTGGGTGCGCCCGGCCTGCCAGGCCGGGTACAGGGTGGCCAGCAGGCACAGCACGAAGGCCAGCGCGCTCACGCGCCAGACATCGGCCCAGTCGAGCTCCGAGGGCAGGTCGGAGATGTAGTACACGTCCGCCGGCAGGAACTCCACGCTCAGCAAGCGTTCCAGCGCCGGCACCAGCGTTTCCACGTTGGAGGCGAGCCACACGCCCCCGACCAGGCCGAGCAGGGTGCCGGCGATGCCGATGACGGCGCCCTGGACGATGAAGATGCGCATGATGCCGCCCGGGGTGACACCGAGCGTGCGCAGGATGGCCACCTCGGTGCGCTTGTCGGTCACCACCATCACCAGCGTGGACACGATGTTGAAGGCGGCCACGGCGACGATCAGGGTGAGGATGACGAACATGACCGTCTTCTCGGTCTTCAGGGCGCGGAAGAAATTCACGTGGTACTGCGTCCAGTCGACAACGGCGAGGTCCGCCCGGCCGGTGTCCTCGGCGATGCGCGCGGCCAGCTGGCGGCTGTACAGGGGCGCGCGGAAGATGTCGTCCATCTCCAGCCGGATCCCGGTGACCCCGTCGCGCACACGGAACAGCCGCCCGGCATCGTGCATGTGCACCAGCGCCATGGCCGAGTCGTATTCGTGCATGCCGACCTCGAAGATGCCGGCCACCTCGAACTGCTTCAGGCGCGGCAGGATCCCCGCGGCGCTGATGCTCGGCTGCGGCGCCACCAGGGTCACCTTCTCGCCCACGCCCACGTTCAGCGTGCGCGCCAGTTCCGCCCCCAGCACCACGCGGAACTCGCCGGCGACAAGCGCATCGAAGCGGCCGCTGACCATGCGATCGGCCACCACCGAGACCTGCGGCTCTTCCTCCGGCAGCACACCGCGCACGATGATGCCCTGCACCTGGCCGCCGTTGGTGGCCATGGCTTGGCCGCGCACGAACGGCGCCGCGCCGAGCACGCGGGCGTCCTCGCGGGCGCGCGCCAGCAGCGCTTCCCAGTCGGTCAGCTCGCCGCCGGGGCGCAGGATGGTGGCGTGTGCGGTCATGCCGAGAATGCGCGAGCGCAGTTCCAGCTCGAAGCCGTTCATCACCGACAAGACGGTGATCAGGGCGGTGACGCCAACGGCAAGACCGAGGATGGAGCTGAAGGAAATGAACGAGATGAAGTGATTGCGCCGCTTCGCCCGGGTGTAGCGAAGACCAATGTATACTGCGAGCGGCCTGAACATGGGGCGCGATTATAGGGCCCGGCACCGGATTATTCGATGGCGGCGCGCAAGGGCGGCCGGCAACGGCCCTCGACCGGCCCGCAGCGCACGCGCTGCCCGCCCTGCCCGCTTGCCTGATCGGCCATAGTCACCGGGGTTGCCGAGACCATGAAGCTGCTTGCTTTCGATACCTGCGGCGACGCCTGCTCGGTCGCCGTCGCCCAGGACGGGAAGCCGCACGAGATCCACCGCATCGCCCCGCGCCGCCAGGCCGACCTGCTGCTGCCGATGATCGAGGAGGTACTGGCCACCGCCGGCTGGGGCTTCGCCGATCTCGACGGTATCGCCTTCGGTCGCGGGCCCGGCGCGTTCACGGGCGTGCGCATCAGCGCGGCCGTCTGCCAGGGGCTCGCCTTTGCGCGCGACCTGCCGGTGGTGCCGGTCTCCAGCCTCCTCGCCATGGCCGCCGGTGTGGCCCGCGCACACGCCGTGCCGG
>CAYGQN010000557.1:0-2358 GCA_964351795.1 uncultured Gammaproteobacteria bacterium | reverse complement strand
ACTGATGCCAGGGCCAGCCACGGCTGCCGAGGTACTGGATTTCTGGTTCGGCTGCCGTGGCTGGCCCTGGCATCAGTAGTGCAGCAGCGAGTGCACGTGCCGGCCGGCCAGCTTTGCGCGCCCGGCCAGACCGTCGAGCTCGATGACGAAGGCACACCCGACCACCGCGGCACCGAGTTGCTCGATGAGCTGGCAGCTGGCCGCGGCGGTGCCGCCCGTGGCGATGAGATCGTCCACCAGCAGCACCCTGTCGGTACTGCCGACCGCGTCAATATGCACTTGCAGCGCGGCCGAGCCGTACTCCAGGTCGTAGGCAATCTCCTGGACGTCGTAGGGCAGCTTGCCGGGCTTGCGCAGCGGCACGAAGCTCACGCCGAGTTCCCAGGCGGCCAGCGCGCCGAAGATGAAGCCGCGCGCCTCCATGCCGGCCACGGCGGTCAGCCGCTCGCCGATGAAGGGGTTCAGCAACTGGTGGACCGCCAGCTTGAGCGCCGCCGGATCGGCTACCAGCGGAGTGATGTCCTTGAACACGATCCCGGGCTTGGGGAAATCCGGAATGTCGCGAATACGATCCTTGAGTAGTTGCACCGGGCTCTCCAGCTCATTGTTCGTGGGCAGGCACCGGCAGGCGTCGCGGTACCCCTGCGCATTCTGGCATGTTGCGCACCGGCCTCAAATCCTGTGCCCGTGACAGCCGGCCAGTCGCCCTGCGCGGCGGCGACCGTGCAGGCAGTGACTGCACTTGCAGCGCGTCGGGAAATCGTCAACGCTGCACAGCCATGTCGACAGCGGATTCCAGCGAGCACAACAGGGCCGATACCGGGCCGTCCGCGGCCGGGATCCGCGTGGCCGGGTGCGCCTGGCCGCAGGTGGCCGAGCGACTGTCGCGCGGTGACACCGCGGTGCTGCCCGTCGGCGCCGCGGCCAAGGAGCACGGCTACCACCTGCCATTGGCGACCGATTACCTGCAGGCGGAATGGATTGCTGCGCAGCTGGCCGGCCGGCGCCCGGTGGTGGTGTGGCCGACGCTCTCCATCGGCTATTACCCGGTGTTCGTGGATTACCCGGGCAGCCTGTCGCTGAGCCGGGAGACCTTCATGCGCCTGTGCAGCGAAGCCCTGGACGGTATCGTCCGCGCCGGCGCCGGCCGGGTGCTCATCGCCAACACCGGCATCAGCACCATCGAGCCGCTGGAAAGCATGCTGGCCGGTCGCAACGAGGCCATCGCGCTGGTGAACGTGTACAGCGGCCCGCGTTTCGGCGCCTGCGTGGAACGCGTGCAGGAGCAGGCCTGGGGTGGCCACGCCGATGAAATCGAAACCGCCATCATGCTGGCTATCGCCCCCGACCTGGTGGACATGTCCCGCGCCCGGGGCAATGCCGCGCCCATCCGCCGTGGCCTGTTCAACCGCCGCGACCCGGCGGCCCCGAACTACACGCCGAGCGGCGTCAACGGGGATCCGCGTGCGGCCACGGCTGCCAAGGGCGAGGCGCTGGTGGCCGCGCTCATGGAGGACGTGCTGGCAGTGCTGGATGCCGGCAGCGGCGATGGCTGAGCCCCGATCCGGCCCCGGCGGGCGCCGATGCGCCTGAAGCTCGCCTGCCGCCATCGCTGGGATCTCTCGCCGCGGCGTGCCATTGCCCTGCAGGAAAGGCTGCGCCGGCAGGTACGGGAGCAGGCCCTGCCGGCGCGCCCGCGGACCTGTGCCGGTATCGATGTGGGCTTCGAGGCAGGCGGGCGCGTGACCCGGGCCGCGGTCGTGGTGCTGGATGCCGGCACGCTGGCGCCGGTGGACCAGGCGCTGGTGCGGCGGCCGACCCGCTTTCCCTACGTGCCCGGGCTGCTGTCGTTCCGGGAGATCCCGGCCGTGCTGGCGGCGTTGCGCAAGCTGCGCGGGATGCCCGATGTCCTGCTGTGCGACGGACAGGGCATCGCCCATCCACGCCGCATCGGCATTGCCGCGCACCTGGGGGTATTGCTGGACGTTCCCACCATCGGCGTGGGCAAGACGCGCCTGGTCGGCACGCACGCCGACTGTCCCCGGGAGCGCGGCGCCTGGGTACCGCTGTGCGATGGCGATGAAATCATCGGCGCGGTAGTGCGCACGCGCGCCGGTGTCGCCCCGTTGTTTGTGAGCCGCGGGCACCGGATGACGCTGGCCGACGCAATTGCGACAGTGCTCGGCTGTTGCACCCGTTATCGCCTGCCGGAGACCACCCGCCTGGCCCACCGGCTCGCCTCCGGCCCGTGCCGCTGATGAACACCTGCGCCTACTATTTCGCCTATGGTTCCAACCTGCATCCGCGCCGACTGCTGGAACGCACGCCGTCGGCGCGATTCGTCGGCCGGGCCACACT
>CAYGQN010000556.1:0-2372 GCA_964351795.1 uncultured Gammaproteobacteria bacterium | reverse complement strand
GGTGAGGATGGGCAAGCGTCGCGGAGCTATGCCTTCGACTTCGAGCTCTGCCCCTGGCGGCAGAGCGATTCCCAATGGTAGATCGACGCCGCCCACCGGATAAGCCTCATTTTCCAGGTAAGTGACTGTCACGCGAAGCACCCGCTGCCCACTTTCCCGCAGGACGAGATTCTGGCTGATGAAGCAGCGCTCTGGACCGTCCGCGATCTCCTGATTGCACTTGTAGGTCCAGCTGTCGAAATCCCTGCCTTCCTCCACGGCCGCGGCCGCCATGGCAAGCAGGCACAGCAGGGCGGCAGCGACAAGGTGCCGCCAGCGGAGCAGTGGTGTTCGGGGCCGGTTCATGATGGCGCGCACTGTAACCCAGTCGCGGCCGGGCAAGCCAGCGAACGCGGGGGCTTCAGCCCTGGCGGGCCTGCAGCCAGGCCGGCAGGCGCAGCTGGTCGTAACTGTCGTAATAATCGTACGGTTTTATGTCGATCACCGGGGTGCCCGACCAGGCATCCAGGCGGCGCACCAGCAGGCTGTTGCCGCGCCGCTCCACCAGGTCGACCACCGCCAGGCCCACCGGGTTGGGGTGGGAGCGGCCGCGGCTGGCGAACACGCCGGTGAGCGGCAGGGCCGGGTTGCCGCGCGGATGCAGTTGCAGCGGTTCGGTACCGGCGGCGGCGCCGTGCATCCAGAACAGTATGATGAGATGCGAGTAGGCCTCGATGCCGAGCAGGCCGTCGGCGAAGCGGGGCAGCACCCGCACCTCGGCGATGATGTCGCGACGCCGCGACGACACCTCGTCATCAGGGACATCGTGGTGGACCGTGGCGACGGCCTGCAGGGTGATCGTGGGCTTGTCCGGGTTCTGCACAGGCGCACGTTAGCCCGCGGCGGGCGGGCTGGCAATCGGCGGGCCGTCGGTGGCTCGTGTGGTGAGCCACCGGGCTGGCTACAATGCCGGGTCATGCAAGCTGTTGCTTCCAATGTCTGCCCCGAACATGGCCATGCGGCCTGACGCCGGCACGTCCACGGCCGCTTTCCACCCGCTGGTGGCACAGTGGTTTGCCACGCATTTCACCGCCCCGAGCGAATGCCAGCACCTGGCCTGGCCGCGTATCGGCGCGGGCGAGAACGTGCTCATCGCCGCACCCACCGGCTCCGGCAAGACGCTGGCGGCCTTCCTCGCCGCCATCGACAGCCTGGTGCGCGAGGCCATCGCCGGCACGCTGGCGGACGAAACCCGCATCGTCTATGTCTCCCCGCTGAAGGCTCTTTCCAACGACGTGCAGCGCAACCTGGAGGCGCCGCTGGCACAGATTTCCGCCCTGGCCGAGGCGGCCGGCCACGCCCCGCTCGGGATCCGCAGCTTCGTGCGTACCGGCGATACCCCGCAGGCCATGCGCACCATCATGCGCAAGCGCCCGCCGCACATCCTGGTCACCACGCCCGAGTCCCTGTACATCCTGCTCACCAGTGACAGCGGCCGCGCCGCCCTGGCGAGCACGCGCACGGTCATCGTCGACGAAATCCATGCCGTTGCCGCCAGCAAGCGTGGCTCGCACCTGGCCCTGTCACTGGAACGCCTGGGCCGGCTGGCCGGGCAGCCGGTCAACCGGGTCGGCCTGTCGGCCACGCAGCGGCCCGTGGAAACCGTCGCGGCCTTCCTGGCCGGTGCGGACGCCGATGGCCGGCCGCGCCCCTGCGCCATCATCGACGGCGGCCACGTGCGCGAGCGTGCGCTGGCGCTGGAAGTGCCGGCCTCGCCGCTGGAGGCCGTGATGTCGGCCGAGGTCTGGGGCGAGGTCTACGAGCGCCTCGCCGGGCTCATCGAGGCGCATCGCACCACGCTCATCTTCGTCAATACCCGGCGCATGGCCGAGCGCCTGGCGAAGGCGCTGAGTGAACGGCTGGGCAGCGAGCACGTCACCTCGCATCACGGCAGTCTCGCCCGCGAGCAGCGCCTGGACGCCGAACAGCGGCTCAAGGAGGGGCGGCTGCGGGCCCTGGTGGCCACCGCTTCGCTGGAGCTGGGTATCGACATCGGCGACGTGGACCTGGTCTGCCAGATTGCCTCTCCCCGGGCCATCGGCACCTTCCTGCAGCGTGTCGGCCGCTCCGGGCACGGGCCGGGGCGGGTGCCGCGAGGGCACCTGTTTCCCACCTCCCGGGATGAACTGGTGGAAAGCGTCGCCCTCCTGGACGCCGTCGAGCGTGGCGAACTCGACCGCCTGATCATCCCCGAATGCCCGCTGGATGTACTGGCCCAGCAGATCGTGGCCAGCGTCGCCTGCGAGGAGTGGGACGAGCCCGCGCTGTACGAGGCCTGCCGCGGCGCCTGGCCCTACCGCGCGCTCAGCCGCGAGGATTTCACCGCCGTGGTG
>CAYGQN010000555.1:0-2375 GCA_964351795.1 uncultured Gammaproteobacteria bacterium | reverse complement strand
GCAGAGGCGCGAATCGGGTCCGCTCGCCGTCGAGGCGGTCGGGGTGCTGTCGCGCGCGGATGTCTTGCGTACCGGAGGCGCCCTCGCCGCGGGCTGCGTGGGAGAGGTAGATGAGCTGGTTCTGCGCAAACGAGGGATGCAGGGCGATACCCATCAGGCCGCCCTGGCCCTGCGTGCGCATCCGCGGCAGGCCCGCGATGGCGGTGTCGGTGCTGCCATCGGCGTGCAGGCGCAGCAGGCGGCCACCGTGTTCGGTCACCAGCATCCGGCCGTCGGGCAGAAAGGCCAGGCCCCAGGGCGATTGCAGCCCGCTGTTGAGCGCTTCCACGCGGACCGGACCGGCGGCGGTATCGAGGGTGTCGGCGGCCTGTGCCGGCGCGAGCAGGGCCAGGCCGAAAAAGATGAGGCTTGGCAGCAGATGGCGGTGGCGTGATGGCATGCGGGCTCCTCGGGTGGTTCGGCTGTTGATGCTGCGACCGCGCGCACCCGGTGCGGGTTCCCGGTGCGGGATCAGGCCCCGGCGTTGTCGCGCAGCGACTCCATGCAATCCCTGGCGCGTGCACTCGCGTCGGCGGGCAGGGCCTCCTCTACAGGGTAGTACACCGGCCCCAGGGCGGGATCGGTGACCACGCCGATGCGCATGGGCCCGTCGAGGATGGCGCCATGCAAGCCGGCCGCGATGGCCGCGTCGCTGATCCTGCCACCGATGACCGAGGGGTTGGCCTGGCGCGTGCGCTGCAGGGCGTTCCGGGTGTTGACCTCGCCGGCCTCGACCCACGCGTCCGTGGGTTCGGAGAACACCTCGGTACCGGTACGCCAGTCGACCACGCCGGGGGCGATGCGCAGGTCCAGCGCGAGGCTGTCTCCGGCCCGCGACCAGCGCAGGACCGTGCCCACGAAACCGCCGTTGAGCTCGTTGGCGCTGATGGCGATGATGCAGGCAAGCCGGCCCTGCTCGTCGCGTTTCTGAAGTGCGTCGCTGGTGACGATCAGGGGCATCGGCGGCTGGCCGGCCGCCGGTGCCGCCGCCGCCGGGCCTGCGGCCATGGTGGCGGCGAACAAGGTATTCAGCAGGGTTTTCATGCGCCCTCCTCAGGGTGGTATGGGCTGGCCGTCCCAGGCGAAAACCTGGCCGGCATCGGCCGGTGTGAGCCCGTCGATGACTGTCAGCAGGTTACCGGCCGCGGTGGCCGGGGCCGTGAGCCGCGCCTCGGGCAGGCGCTGCGTGAACGGCGCCGACAGGGCCGAGCGCACGGTACCCGGGTGCAGACCCACGCAGATGGTGTTGATGCCGCGGTTGCGCATCTCGTGCGCCAGGTTGCGCGTGATCATGTTCTGGGCCGCCTTGGAGGCCCGGTAGGCGTACCAGCCGCCGGTACGATTGTCGCTGATGCTGCCCACGCGGGCCGACAGGCTGGCAAACACCGAGCGGCCGGCGTGGCGCAGCAGCGGCAGCGCATGGCGGGCCACCAGCAGCGGGCCGGTGGCGTTTACCGCAAAGGCCGCGGCCAGCGCCTGCGGGTCGATATCCTCCAGGCGCTTTTCCGGCTGCATGGCCGGATCATGCAGCAGACCGGCGGCGATGATGATGAGCTCCAGGCTCGGCGTCTGCCCGGCGATGGCCTGCATCGCGGCCGCGACACTGGCCTCGTCGGCCAGGTCCAGTGCCAGGGCGTCCGGGTCGGCAGCACTCGTCGGGGCAGTCCGGCGGCGGCTGGCGAACACCCGCCAGCCACGCGCCCGCAGCGCCCCCGTCAGGGCAGCACCGATGGCGCCGCCGGCGCCAACCACCAGGGCATGGTCGGGCATGGGCTCAGGGCTTGCCGGGGCGGCTGCACGCGCTGCCCCGGCGCGGCGCGGCGCCGCCGGGCAGGGGCGGGAGCGCGACGACGCGATGTCGGCCAGGCCGGCCGGCAGTGGCGTCGGTGCCTGGAAACGGGGTTGCGGCAGTCACGGGTTGCGTGCGTCGTTCGGGGGCCGTCAGCGCGCCGTCACAACAGCGACTCGATGGCCTCGACCATGGCCTTGCTGTCCGGGTCGATGAAGCTGCCGAAGCTGGTTACCACGCGCCCCTCCCGGTCGATGAGGTACTTGTGGAAGTTCCACTTCGGCCCGCCACCGGCCTCGCGCGCCAGGTGGCGGTAGAACGGGTTGGCCTTCTCGCCGCGCACACGGGTTTTCTCGAACATCGGGAACTGCACGCCGTAGATGGTCTTGCAGAAATCACCGATCTGCTCGGCGCTGCCGGGTTCCTGGCCACCGAAATCGTTGGACGGGAAGCCGAGCACCGCGAACCCGCGCTCGCGATAGCGCTCGTAGAGTTTTTCCAGGCTCTCGTACTGCGGCGTGAAGGCACAGCGACTGGCGGTGTTGAC
>CAYGQN010000554.1:0-2382 GCA_964351795.1 uncultured Gammaproteobacteria bacterium | reverse complement strand
GGATTGGCCGGCCTTGCCCGGGCGGTAAGGCAGCACGGCCCGGCGGTTTGTGTCCACCAGCGGGCTTCCTATAGGCTTGCCGCCCTCATGCCCGCTCCGCAAGAAACCTTTTTCAGTCGCAACCCGCACTCGCGCGTATTGGTGCCGTTGGCTGCCCTGGTGTTTGTGGTGGCAGTGGGCTGTACCTCCGGACCCGTACTCACTAGCTCGGAGGAGTTGCTGACCACGACAACGCTGCCGTCAGTGCCTGCACCGATGCCGGATCAACAGCCGGCCTTCCTTCGCCACGACGAGCTGGTGCAGTTGTCGCAGGAACCCTACCCCCGGGGCGAGGTGCGCTCGCGCTTCCAGGCCCTGTGGAGCACCCCGATCGTCGATAACAGCGCCTGGCGTCGTGGGGTGAAGCCGCTCGCGCCGGAACTGCCCGGGCTCGGCCCCGGGATGCGGGTGGTGAGCTGGAACATCGAGAAATCCCTGCAGATGGATGCCGCGATCGACGTGTTCTCCGATGCCGAAGCCTTCGCGCAGCGTATCGATCCGGCCAAGGCGCCGTCCGGTTCACAAGCGCGCGAGGCGCTGCTGCAGGAACGCGCCATCCTCGCCGCCGCCGATGTGATCCTTTTGCAGGAGATGGATATCGGCGTGAAGCGCTCCGGCTATCGCAATGCCGCCGGGGACCTGGCCCGCGCGCTGGACATGAACTACGCCTATGCCCCTGAGTACCTGGAGGTCGACCCGGTCATCCTCGGCCTGGAGCCGGTGCTCGATGACGAGGGCAGGCCGGTGCCGGAATCCACCGAGTACTATCGCGTGGACCGCGAACGCTACCACGGCATGTTCGGGGTGGCGGTCCTGTCCCGTTACCCTATCGTGTACGTGGAGGCCTTTCCGCTGTTCCGCCAGGGCTACGACTGGTACTGGCAGGAGAAGCTCAAGCCCTCGTTCATGGAGAAGGCAAGGCGCTTCGGCGCCCGCCAGGTGTTCCTGGAACGGCCGCACCGGGAAACCAAGGTGGGCGGGCGCACCTTCATGCGCGTTGACCTGCACGTGCCGCAGCTGCCGCGGCAGCGCCTGTCCATCATCAACGTGCACCTGGAGATCAAGGCCGAGCCGCATGCCCGGGCGGCGCAGATCGCCGAAATCCTGGAGTACGTGCGCGGCATCGAGCATCCCGCGGTGCTCATGGGCGACTTCAACACCGCCCCCTGGGACCTCAGCGCGACTTCCACGCCGCGGGTGGTCGGCCGTGAACTGGAAGCGCCGGAGTTCTGGCTGAGCCGCACGATCGATTTCCTGTTCCCGACCTCGCTGGTGCTCAACACCACGCGGGCCATCGCCAACGTCACGAAGAACTTCCACAATCCCACGGCCGTACATGTGCCGATTGTGGGCCCCAACGAGTCCGCTGAGCTGTTCCGCATCATCGAGCGTTTCCGCTTCGACGATGGCGGGGCCTTCGACTTCCGCGGCGAGGAAGCGCGCAGTGCCGGCAGCGCCGGGCTGCTTTCCAATGCGAATGAGCGCAACGCCTGGGCCTACGAGACCACCTACAGGGTGCGCCGGACCCTGGCGCACCTGATTGGCCGTTACCGGCTCGACTGGGCGTTCGTGAAGTCCTATCTCGCCCATCCGCACGACGAGGCGGGCTCCTACCAGTTCGCGCCGCACTTCGGACGCACCCTGGGGCGGATCAACCCGGGCCTGGAGCAGCGCGTGTCCGATCACCATCCCATCAGCGTTGACCTGCCGTTCGGCGAGCCGGACCTGTAGCGGCGCGCCGCCGCGTTTGCGACGGGCAGTGGACCGGCAGCATCGGGCTGGCCTGGCTTACAGGCTCATGAGCAAGGCGACGAAGGCAAGGACGATGATTATCGGAATGATGGCCGACTGCCAGTCGCCCTTTTCCGCTTTCGGTGTTTCGGCGTGTGCCTGCCTGGCGCGCGGGATTAGGAACACCAGCATGGCGATGAGCAGCACCGCGCTGCCGATTTTCATCCACAGGTCCATGGGAGCGGGCTATCGGTGAGAAACCAGGGGGAGGGCGGCGGATCCGCCCGCGCCGGGACGACGCGGGCGGGCGCTTCGCGAAGGACTAGTCGTCGGACATGCCCAGCAGGCTGAGCAGGTGCACGAAGATGTTGAAGATGCTCAGGTACAGGCTGGTGGTGGCCATGAGGTAGTTGGTTTCACCACCATGGATGATGCGGCTGGTGTCGAACAGGATGAACCCACTCATCACCGCAATGACCATCACCGAAACCACCAGGTGCAGGCCGGCGATGTTCAGGAACACGTTGGCCAGTGCCGCCACCAGGGCCACGATGAGGCCGGTAACCAGGAAACCGCCCATGAAGTTGAAGTTGCGGCGGCTGATGAGCGCAT
>CAYGQN010000553.1:0-2389 GCA_964351795.1 uncultured Gammaproteobacteria bacterium | reverse complement strand
CCCGGCCGGCCAGCAGGCCGAGGCCGGCAACGCCGCCATCCTCGTCGGAGGCCGCCATCAGGGTCTGCAGCCCGAGGCAGATCCCCAGCATCGGCCGGCCCGAGTCCGCGAAGGCGCGCAGCATGTCATCCAGGCCGCGCTCGCGCAGGCTGGCCATGCACTGGCCGATGGCGCCCTGGCCGGGAAACACCAGGCGATCAGCGCCGGCCAGCGTGGCGGCATCGTCGCTGACGAATACCCGTGCACCGGCGCCGGCCACATGCTCCACGGCCTTGGCTACCGAGCGCAGGTTGCTGCCCCCGTAGTCCACCACGCCGACACTGCTCATGCCGCGGCTCCCGGGCGTGGGTTCAGAGCGAACCCTTGGTGGAAGGAATGGTGCCGGCGGCGCGCGGGTCGGGCGTTACCGCCGCGCGCAGGGCCCGGCCGAACGCCTTGAAGATGGTCTCGGCGATGTGATGGGCGTTGCGACCGCGCAGGTTGTCGATGTGCAGGCTCATCAGGGCGTGGTTCACCAGGCCCTGGTAGAACTCGTACACCAGGTCCACGTCGAAATCCCCGATGCGCGCCCGCGGCCACACCACGTGGTACTCCAGGCCCGGCCGGCCGGAGCAGTCCAGCACCACGCGCGACAGGGCCTCGTCCAGCGGCACGTAGGCATGGCCGTAGCGCCAGATGCCGGCCTTGTTGCCCAGCGCCTCGGTGAACGCCTGGCCCATGGTGATGCCGATATCCTCGACGGTGTGGTGCGCGTCGATGTGCAGGTCGCCGCGGGCGATGACCTTCAGGTCCACAAGGCCATGCCGCGCCACCTGGTCGAGCATGTGCTCGAGGAAGGGCAGGCCGGTGTCGAACTCGCCCTTGCCGCTGCCGTCGAGGTTGATGCTCACCTCAATTTGCGTCTCTTTCGTTTCCCGCCTGACGCTGGCCGTTCGCTCGCTCATCCTGGCACCGATGCCGGCCCCTGCGGGCGGCATCCTGTCTCCTGTGGAAAGGCGCGCTACCATAGCAGAAACACCGGCCCGGGCCAGCCCTGGCGGGCCAGGAACGCAAGCTAAAGGGGAAGCCAGCACCATGATCGACACCGCCGCCGTCAAGGATTACCTGATGGGCCTGCAGGACCGCATCTGCGCCCGCCTGGAAGCAGCCGATGGCAGCGGCCGCTTCGCCGAGGACGCCTGGGAGCGGCCCGGCGGCGGTGGTGGCCGCACCCGCGTGCTGGCCGACGGCGCGGCGCTGGAACAGGGCGGCGTGAACTTCTCGCACGTGTTCGGCGACGGCCTGCCGCCCTCGGCCACCGCTGCCCGGCCGGAGCTGGCCGGCTGCGGCTTCGAGGCCATGGGCGTGTCGCTGGTCATCCACCCGCACAACCCCTACGTGCCCACCTCGCACGCCAACGTGCGCCTGTTCGTGGCGGTGCGCGAGAACGAGCCGGTGCACTGGTGGTTCGGCGGCGGCTTCGACCTCACTCCCTACTACCTGTTCGAGGAGGATGCCCGCGCCTGGCACGCCACCGCGAAGGCCGCCTGCGAGCCCTTCGGCGCGGATGTCTACCCGCGCTTCAAGCAATGGTGCGACGAGTACTTCTACCTCAAGCACCGCGACGAGACCCGCGGCGTGGGCGGGCTGTTCTTCGACGACCTGAACGAATGGGACTTCGACACCAGCTTCGCCTTCCTGCGTGCCGTGGGCGATGCCTACATCGAGGCCTACGAGCCCATCGTGCGCAAACGCAAGGACATCCCCTACGGCGAGCGCGAGCGTGACTTCCAGTTGTACCGCCGCGGCCGTTACGTGGAGTTCAACCTGGTGTTCGACCGCGGCACCCTGTTCGGCCTGCAGTCCGGCGGGCGCACCGAATCCATCCTCATGTCGCTGCCGCCGCTGGTGAAGTGGCGTTACGACTGGCACCCCGAGCCCGGCAGCGCCGAGGCGAAGCTGTACGACTACCTCAAGCCGCGGGCATGGCTGTGAGCGGACTCCGTCGAGTGAGGGCATGGTGTCCACGCGGATTCCCGACCTGGTGCAATCTGCGATTGGGGGTGCTACGTCAGTCCTGCCGGGCGAGTTGATCCGTGTGCTTGCGCAGGCGTGTGCGAGGGTGCCGGGACCGCTCGCGATGAAGCTGCTGTATCTGCTGGGCCGGGCGGCGATGGGTCTCGCTGCGACCGTCGCCTGACCGAACTTCGAAGCCCGCAGGAGCGGCTTCAGCCGCGATTGTCCTCTGCGCGTCGATTCCCCCGTAGGAGCGGCTTCAGCCGCGAACCCTCCCACGCTTCCATACCCCGCAGGAGCGGCTTCAGCCGCGAACCCTCCCGCGCTTCCATACCCCGTAGGAGCGGCTTCAGCCGCGAATCCTCCCACGCTTCCATACCTCGCAGGAGCGGCT
>CAYGQN010000552.1:0-2407 GCA_964351795.1 uncultured Gammaproteobacteria bacterium | reverse complement strand
TGGTGCGAAAGGAGAGACTCGAACTCTCACGGGTTACCCCACTGGAACCTAAATCCAGCGCGTCTACCAATTCCGCCACTTTCGCACGGAACCCCGCCCGAGCGTCGAGTTCTGCTGCGACGCAAGACCAAGCCGGCATTATACGCGGCCGGGCGCTGCCTTTTGAAGCTGGAATTATCGGAACGACAAACACTTCCGGCCGATACCGTGACGGCCCGCCGGATTCGGCGCGTTCAGCGCGGGCTCAGGAGCGGCGCTGCTATACTCGACCGGGTATCCACGGCGAGGGGATCGGAACCATGCGCACGACTGTGCTTTTGGTAATGCTTTGCCTGCTGCTTCCCGGCCTGGCGCCGGCGGCAGTCACCATCCGCGAGTGCGAGGACAGCAACGGCGTCACCTATTTCGCCGACCGCTGCCCGCCCGGCAACCGCGAGCTCGGTCAGCGCCGCCTGCGTACCCTCGCCCCGCCAAGCCCCGACGACACCGAAATCGCCGAGAAATTCCCTGTTACCTTCTATGCCATCGCGGAATGCGATGCCTGCGACCTGGTCCGTAACCAGCTGCGCAAGCGCGGCATCCCGTTCACCGAGAAGAATGTCTCCTCCGATCTCGCCGTGCAGGCCGAACTCAAGGCCCTGGCCGGCGGGCTCACCATCCCCCTCGTCCACGTGGGCGAGCAGACCGTCACCGGCTACAACAAGCAGGTGCTCGACGATGCCCTGACGGCCGTGGGTTATGCCGATGGCGACGAGCCCGGCGACGCCGCACCGGAGTAGCCGGGCCCGTGTACGCCTCCGCCGAGGCCCTGGAGGAGGCCTATTACGCGGCCTTCGAGGCTGCCGACATCGATGCCATGCTGGGTCTGTGGACCCGCGCGGCTGACGGGGTCTGCGTTCATCCGGAGGGCCGGATACTGACCGGCCCGGACGCCATCGGTGCCAGCTGGCGGATGCTGTTCCGCGACGGACCGGGCCTGCACTTCAAGCGCCGTACGATCACCCGCGCCGCCACCGCGGATCTCGTGGTGCACACCCTTGTGGAAACGGTCTCGGTGGCCGGGGAATCACGCCCCCGCGGCAGCGTGCTGGCCACCAACGTGTACCGGCGCACCGATGCCGGCTGGGAAATGCTCATGCATCACGCCAGCCCGCAGCCACAGGAGCCGGCGCCGCAGCCGCCACCCCCGGGCCGCGCGGTCCACTGAATTCAGACCGGGGCCGGTCGCAACTGCCTGGCCGTTGTCGCGCCGCGCCCAACGCCGTTCTGCTTCCCGAAGGGCGCCGCCACGTGCATCCCGGGCACGCCGGCGATCTCCCGCGCCACCGCTGCGCTGATCAGCACGCTGCCGGCCGGCGCCTGGCGCGACAATCCGCTCGCCTCGTTCAGGTTCTGGCCGACCAGGGAAAAGGCGAATCGTTCGGCTGTTCCGAGGTGGCCGACCAGGGTTGGCCCGGCGGCGATGCCCATACCGACCGCCAGGGCAGTCGCATGACCGGTCGACCGGCCGCTGGCGGCCAGGATATCGAGCGCGCAGCGACAGGCGGCGACGTACCTGCCCGGACCATCGAAAACGGCCAGCAGGCCATCGCCGCCAAGGCGTTCCAGGCTGCCCCCGTGGCGACAGACGAGATCGGCCTGGCCCTGCAACTGACGGTTGAGGCGCCCGAGCAGCGCATCCGCGCTACTGCCGTCAGCGGGGACGACCACCCCGTGCAGGTTGGTTGCCAGTACACAGAGATCCGCCGTGTCCGGCGGCCGACCAGGCCACCTTGCCGCCGCCGAAAGCGGCGCCCGCACGCAATCGTCGGCGCCGGCCTGCAGGGCTTCACTGAACAGCGCGTCGTCGGCCGCCGTGGTCATGCAGAGGATGGGCGTGAGGGTATGGCCGTGCAGGCCGCGCAGGCACCTGCACAGCTGCGCCAGTGACATCCGTCGGGGCTGGGCGCCCAGCAGGAAAGCCTGCACCCGCTGCTCGCAGGCGATAAACAGGCACTGCTCGGCGCTGTCGGCTTCCAGAACGTGGTAGCCGGCAGTTGCCAGGATGGCTCGCAGTTGCAACCGGACCGTCGCCCGCGGTTCCTGGACGAGCACTGTGGCGGCATCCGCCGGGAGTCGGACAGGCACCTCTGACATGTCTACCCCCCTTGCGACAAGGGCAAGTGCCGGCACGGGCCGGCGGTGCACGAAGGTACACCGGGCAGCGGCGGAACAACAACCGGGAGGGAATGGTGGGCCGTCAGGGACTCGAACCCCGAACCTACTGATTAAGAGTCAGCTGCTCTACCAGTTGAGCTAACGGCCCGTCGTACTGCCGCCAGGGCGGTGGCGGGAGACTGGGGTGGACGATGGGACTCGAACCCACGACGACCGGGATCACAACCCGGGGCTCTACCAACTGAGCTAC
>CAYGQN010000551.1:0-2409 GCA_964351795.1 uncultured Gammaproteobacteria bacterium | reverse complement strand
ATTGCCCTGCCGGCCCGGGTACGGCGGGGGCAGTACTTCGAGCTGGGCCCGGCGGAGGTCGCGTCGCTGTACCAGGCCGCCGGCATGAAGCCGCCGGGCATTCCCGCGCCGGGGCGCTGAGCCGCTGCGCGGGTGGCATGGAGCTGATCCCGCTTTACGAGCGCCTCCTGGCGCACTACGGGCCGCAGCACTGGTGGCCGGCCGAAAGCCCCTTCGAGATGATGGTGGGCGCCGTGCTGGTCCAGTCCACTGCCTGGGGCGGGGTGGAGAAGGCCATTGCGGCGCTGGACAGCGCGGGTTGCCTGGCCCCGGCGGCCATGCTGCACGCCGGCCCCGCGCGGATCGAGCCGCTGGTACGGCCGGCCGGCTTCTTCCGCGTCAAGACCCGGCGGCTGCTGGCGCTGGCGCGCTTTGTCGAGGATGCCGGCGGGCCATCCGCCCTGGCGGCCCTGCCCACCGGGACGCTGCGGGCGCGTCTGCTCGGCGTGCATGGCATCGGCGCGGAAACGGCCGATGCCATCCTGGTGTACGCCTTCGGGCGTGCGGCATTCATCGCCGATGCCTACGCCCGGCGCTTGCTTGCCCGCCTGGGCATGCTGGCCGCCGATGCCAGCCTGGCGGACCTGCACCGCCTTGGGTCGGCCGCCCTGCCCGGGTCGCCCGGTCTGGCCAACGAACTGCATGCACTGATCGTGGCCCATGGCAAAGCCCACTGCCGCACCACGCCGCTGTGCGCGCGCTGCCCGCTGATCGACGGTTGTGCCCTCGGCAGCAGCGGCAGGCCGCATCGCCCCCTGGCGCGGCCTGTGCAGGGCGGTTCCCCGGCTGGTAGCCGGCGCCGTCGCCGCAACATTGAATAATTCCGGGTCGGGCTCTAAGCTTTGCGCCCTTTTCACGCGGCCTGGAGGCCGGGATCGATGCGCAAGCCCCTGGTAGCCGGCAACTGGAAGATGAACGGCAGCCTGGCCGAGGCGGCTGCGCTGGCCGGCGAGGTTGCCGCCGGCGTCGGTGCCGGTACCGCGGCGCAGGTGCTGTTGTGCCCGCCGTTTCTGCACATCCCGGCGGTAGCGGCGGCGCTGGCCGGCGGGCCCGTGGCGCTCGGTGCACAGAACTGCTCGGAACAGGCCGCCGGTGCGTTCACCGGTGAGATATCGGCGGCCATGCTGGCCGATGCCGGCTGCAGCCACGTGATTGTCGGCCATTCCGAGCGCCGCGCCATCTACGGTGAAAGCGAAGCGCTTGCGGCCGAAAAGGCCGGCGTGGCCATGGCCCTTGGCCTGGTGCCGGTGTTCTGCGTCGGCGAGACGCTGCGCCAGCGTGAGGCCGGCGAGACCGAGGCGGTCATCGCGCGTCAGCTCACGCCCCTGTTCCGGCTGAATGCCAACGCCGACCTCCGTGCCTGCGTGGTCGCCTACGAACCGGTCTGGGCCATCGGTACCGGCCGTACCGCCACACCCGAGCAGGCGCAGATGGCGCACGCGTTCATCCGCGGTCGCATCGCGGCCGAGTCGGACGCCCTGGCCCAGCAGATGCGCATCCTGTACGGCGGCAGCGTCAAGGCCGACAACGCCGCCGACCTGTTCGGCATGCCCGACGTCGACGGCGGCCTGGTCGGTGGCGCGTCGCTGGACGCCGCGCAGTTCCTCGACATCATCCAGGCGGCCGGCTGACCGGCGCGCCGCATACCCGGAGATTCATCATGCACACCGCACTACTCGTGCTGCACATTCTGCTGGCGTTCGCCCTCATCACGCTCATTCTCCTGCAGCAGGGCAAAGGGGCTGACACCGGCGCCGCCTTCGGCAGCGGGGCTTCCAACACGGTGTTCGGTGCCCGCGGGGCGGGCTCGTTCCTCAGCCGCTCGACCGCGGTGCTGGCGATCGCCTTTTTCAGCAACAGCCTGGTGCTTGCCAACCTCGCGGCCAGCCAGGGTCGGGACGCCAGCCTGATGGAGCGCGTGCAGCAGTCCAGCGTCGTCAACGAGGCGGCGGATGCCGAGCTGCCGAGTGTACCGGCCGAGCCCGCGCAGGCGGCCGGCGACATGCCGGATATCCCGGCCGGGGAATAGTGCTCGAGGGGCGGTGCGAACCTGTCATTCCATTGCCTGATCAGGTATTCTCCTTTGCCCACGCAGGCCGCTGTCCAGCGGGCTGTCACAGTGCCGATGTGGTGGAATTGGTAGACACGCCGTCTTGAGGGGGCGGTGGCGAAAGCCGTGCCGGTTCGACTCCGGCCATCGGCACCAGATACCGCGCATATGCTGAATCATTGCGCTGCTGTAACCGGCACCCGGAAGGTGCCGGGGCCGTGTTAGGATCGAGTGGATTTGAACGCTCCCAGCGCGAAAGTCTCCCGCGGCCGCAACCGCGACAGAAAACGGTAAGCCAACTTGATTGATCAGTAACTGCC
>CAYGQN010000550.1:0-2423 GCA_964351795.1 uncultured Gammaproteobacteria bacterium | reverse complement strand
GCCGCCTGAACGCAACGGCCGCAAGCGAATTCTCCGGTGCCGGAGCGGCCCGGGCGATTGTCACACAAGCGCAGCAGCGTACAGTCGACGCAGACAATACCCTGTCCGCTGATGTGGTCGGCGTTGCGGCGCCCGATGGGGCCACCCTGGTGCCGATTCTCGATAACAACGCGCAGTTGAGCCAGGCGCTTGACAATGCGCATGCGGTAACACCGTTCGCCTACGCAGCGGCTGTCTTGCAACACCAGGGTCATGACGGTCAGGTCTCCATTCTGTCGGCACAATTCGACTTCGCCATCTCGGCGCCACTGGGTTTCCCGAGCGAATTGCTGTTTCCGGGGCAGTGGGTCCCGCCGTCCGATTTTCTTCTTCTAGGCTTTGCGAATGCCAATGTGTCAGCGGGAGGTTTCGAATCCGCCAGGCTGACGATCTATGGTAACGACACCACGCTATTCAGTGCCGAGTTCGACCAGGCAGGTGCTGAGGCATTCTTCAACCAGAATCTGCTGTTCCTTGGTGAAATCACCGATGGTGCGGATATCGACGGGCTGATGATGCTTTCGTTGCATCTTGACGTTGAGACCGACGCAATCGGTGAGGGAATGCGTTTTGATTTCCTCGTCAGCAGTTCGCCAGTTCCGTTGCCGCCAGCGATGTACTTGTTTGGCGTGCTGATGCCGTGGCTCCTCCGGCAGCATCGGAAAAACGCAAGAACCGCAGGCGCAGGATGACGGGAGGCGGTTTTGCGCCCGTGGTCATCAACGACCAATGGCGCGCATGACCGCCAGTTCCTCGTCGGTGGCGCGGCAGAACAGGCTTGCCAGCCCCATGGCCGCTGCACTGGCCAGCAAGCCCGCGAACAGATCACTGGCGAACAGGTGCGATCCGGTCGCCCTGTTGTAGGCATACACACCCGCGCAGGCCACGGCACCCGCGCCCATGGACCAGAGCGCGCCGACGGCGCTCGCCCGCCGCCAGAACAGGCCGGCGAGCATCGGTACGAAAAACACGGAGGCCAGCAAAGAGGCCGACAGAATCACCAGCCAGAAGATGCCGAGCGGCTTGAACCAGGCCAGTCCCAGGGTGAGCACGCCGACGCCGAGCACCGCAATGCGGGCGGCAAGCAAGGCGGCGCGATCACTGGCATCGGACACCAGCCATTTCTGGTAGATCTCGCGCGACAACGACTGGCCGGTGACGATGAGTGCCGTGGAGGCCGTGGACAGTGCCGCGGCTGCAATCCCTGCCAGCGCCATGGCGCCCAGACCAGGGCCGAGATAGCCGCGTGCCAGCTCGATGTAGTAATGCCCCCCTGACGCGAGATCAGGCGCGGCGAGTCGGCCAAGCAGGCCGAGCGGTACCGTGGAGGCATAGATGGCGAATCCCGCCACCATGCAGACCGGCAGGGCAAGCATGATGTCACGCTCACTCCTGGCAGTGAGGAAGCGCGTCACGAGGTGCGGCTGGGCCGGCAGCGAAAACGCCCACACCATCTGCCCCATCACCAGGAACCAGGGCCAGCGCTCCGAACGCCAGTCGAACAGCTCCGGGGGCAGGGCGGTGATCCGCTCCCAGCCGGCTGCGGCGCTGCCGGACCCGAGCGCCGCCATGCCCACCGGCACTGCCAGGATGAGGCCGAACAGCAGCACCAGGAACTGGAAGCCATCGGTCCATACGACACCCAGCATACCGCCAAGCAGGGTATAGGCGACCACGATCACCGCAATCACGGTGAGCACGGTTTCGTAGGGCAGCCCGAACACGCCCTCGGCGATGGCGGCCAGCGCCATGAACTGCGCCGCCACGCCGGGTATGTAGACCAGCGGCAGAATGAGGATCGTCATCGCGCGTATGGCATTGCCGCGGCTGCTGTAGCGGGTCGCCAGGATGTCGGCGAAATCGTAGATCTCGTAGTGATCGGCCATGCGCCGGACCAGCACGCCCACGACGCCGATGGCGACGAGGTAGCCCACCGCGGTCGGCCAGTACGAGCACCACAGCGCGTAGCCGTGCCGGGCGATCATGTCGGTCGCGCCGAGGAACAGGCCCGCGCTGACGTTCGATGCGATGAAAGTGCCGGTGAGGAAGTACCAGGGCATGCGCGCCCCGGCGACGAAGTAATCGCGAATGCTCTTCACCGCGCGGACCGACAGCGCGCCGATGGCGAAACTGGCGACCAGGAAAGCCACGAACAGGCTCTGCTCGAGGTTCACTGCTCGTCCCGTTCTTCGCGGCGCAGCCAGGGACGCCCCCGCACCAGGGTCCGCCACGCGATCCAGCAGCCGCCGACCGTCGCGGCGATCCAGACAATGAGCTCGACGCGCAGCACCCAGTCCACGCGCCCCCAGGGGAAGTACCACTCAATCATAGTTGCACGCTCATGTGCGTCGAGGAAAGGGAAGCCCGGGCACAGTGTACTCAAT
>CAYGQN010000549.1:0-2424 GCA_964351795.1 uncultured Gammaproteobacteria bacterium | reverse complement strand
ATCCAGGGTGTGGTGCAGGCCGCGGCTTTCGCGCCGGGCAAGTGCCGAGCGGACGATGAGGTCCGCGCAGTCGACCAGGTTGCGCAATTCGATGAGGTCGTTGCTGACCCGGAAGTTGCCGTAGTACTCGGCGATTTCCCCGCGCAGCAGCGCGATGCGCCGGCGCGCGCGCTGCAGGCGCTTGGTGCTGCGCACGATCCCCACGTAATCCCACATGAAGCGTCGCAATTCCTCCCAGTTGTGGGACACCACCACTTCCTCGTCCGGCTCGGTGACACGGCTCTCGTCCCATTCCGGCAGTACCGGCGGCGGCGGGCGATCCTGCAGGGTGGCGATGATGTCTTCGGCCGCCGCCTCGGCGATCACGAGGCACTCCAGCAGCGAGTTCGAGGCCATGCGGTTCGCCCCGTGCAGGCCGGTGCAGGCCGTCTCCCCGATGGCATACAGGCCGTCCAGGCCGGTGCGCCCGCGGGTGTCGGTGACCACGCCGCCACAAAGGTAATGTGCCGCCGGCACCACCGGGATCGGCTCGCGGGTGAGGTCATAGCCGAATTCGGCGCAGCGCTCGACGGCATTGGGAAAATGCTCGCGGATGAAGTCGGCGGGTCGGTGACTGATGTCGAGCAGCACGTAATCCACGCCGAGGCGCTTCATCTCGTGATCGATGGCGCGGGCGACGATGTCCCGCGGTGCCAGTTCCCCGCGCGAGTCGAAGTTGTGCATGAAGCGGCTGCTATCGGGCAGGCACAGATGTGCGCCTTCGCCGCGCAGGGCTTCGGTCATCAGCTGGGATTTCGCCCGCGGATGGTACAGGCAGGTCGGGTGGAACTGGATGAACTCCATGTTGGCGATGCGGGCACCCGCTCGCCAGGCCATGGCGATGCCGTCGCCGGTGGCCGTATCGGGGTTGCTGGTGTACAGGTAGACCTTGCCGGCGCCGCCGGTGGCCAGCACGCACACGCCCGTACGCAGCGTCCGCACCGTCTCGGCACCGCGATCGTAGACATACAGGCCGTGGCAGCGCCGCTCGCCACCGCCGGTGTGGCGGTCGGTGATGAGGTCCAGCGCCAGGTGATTCTCGAAAATGGTGATGTTCTCGTTCTCGCGAACACGCATCTCGAGGGTGGTTTCGATGGCCCGGCCCGTGGCATCAGCCGCATGCACGACCCTTCGATGGCTGTGACCACCCTCGCGTGTCAGGTGAAACGACTCCCGCCCGGCGGCATCTGTTTCAGTGGTGAAATTCACGCCCTGGCTCAGCAGCCACTCGATGCGCTCGCGGCCGTGCGAGACGATGAATCGCACCACGTCGGGCTTGCACAGGCCGGCGCCGGCGTTGAGGGTGTCGGCCACATGGGATTCGATGGAATCGGCGCTGTCGAGCACCGCCGATATTCCGCCCTGGGCGTACAGGGTGGCGCTTTCGCTGAGCACGGCCTTGGTGATGACGGCGACCCGGGCGCGCGCGGCCAGGGCAAGGGCCAGGCTGAGCCCGGCCGCGCCGCTGCCGACAATGGCGACATCGAACTCGCTATTCATCGGCGGTGGCAACGGCAGGGGCGGCCAGGGTGGTGTCCGGCGGGCTGGTATAATTCAAGGTCGATCCTTTTGAATGAATCCTGATCGGGCGCGGGAACTTACTCGCGGCGGCCCGGTCTGCTACGACAGGCCCGGTTGCAGCGCGCCGTCGCGAGATAATACAGGGAGACAGCCGGGATGAGCGACAGCGCCACCGACCAGGTGTTGGTGGAACGTACCCAAGCGGGGGACAAGCGGGCCTTCGACCTGCTGGTGCTGAAGTACCAGCATCGCATCATGAAGCTGGTCGGCCGCTACGTGCGCAACCCCGACGACGCCGCCGACGTGGCGCAGGAGGCCTTCATCAAGGCTTACCGGGCGCTGGCGAATTTCCGCGGTGACAGTGCGTTCTACACCTGGCTGTACCGGATTGCGATCAACACGGCCAAGAACCACCTGGTGGCAGTCGGTCGCAAGCCGCTGGAAGTGGACATGGAGTACGCCAACGGCGACGCGGTGGACCTGGAGTCGCTGCAGCAGGACATCAGCACTCCCGAGGGCCTGTTGCTCACCGATGAAATCCAGGCCACCGTGGTTGCGGCGCTGGAGGAACTGCCAGAGGATTTGAGGGTCGCAATCACCCTGCGAGAGCTTGAAGGCATGAGCTACGATGAGATTGCACAGACCATGGAATGTCCGATCGGCACGGTGCGGTCGCGGATTTTCCGGGCAAGAGAAGCAATAGACAAGCGGCTGGCACCGCTTCTGGGGTAACACGGGATGACAGATTCGGATAACGACACACGCTACGAGGCCGTTTCGGCCCTGGCGGACGGTGAGTTCCTGGCGGCTGATGCGCCGGCGCTGGCGGCGGCGATCAGCGAGGATCCGCAGGCCCGCCAGCGC
>CAYGQN010000548.1:0-2427 GCA_964351795.1 uncultured Gammaproteobacteria bacterium | reverse complement strand
GGCACGGGCGCAGTCCGCCCGCCGCACGCGGCACGCCGACCAGCGCCCACGCCAAGGCCGCGCGCCTCCATGCCGCCCAGCGCCCGTGCCAAGGCCGAACGCCGGCATGCCGCCCACAGCGCCCGTGCCGCAGGTACTCACCAACGCCACGCCCGCACTGGCGGCTGCGCTCCCGACTGCCCCGCCCGTGGTCACGCGTGTAATCACGACGCCCGCACCGGCCCCAAACCCGGCCTTCGTAGGAGCGACTTCAGTCGCGAACACCGCCGAGCCCGACCCCTGCTTCAAACGGCACCGAACACCGACGCCCAGGCCCCACGCCACCACGCTTTACACGCAAGAAAAAGATCCCGGGGAAATCGGGTTATCCGGAATTCGTCGGTCACGGAGAGCCGACATGCTGCCGGTCTCGCCCGCGCACACATTCGCCTATCCCGGACTGCGCCCACTTCGCAGATCTGAACGTTATGCCTAGTAGAGGCTAGACTCGTAAAGATGGCTGAAGAACGACCCGACCATCTGACGGCGCAAGACTTCCACGTCGCTGGAGGGGGAATCACGAATCAAGGCATTCGTGGGCTGCTAGTCGCGAATGGTGATCTATGGAGCGTGGGCCTGCTCGGAGCCGATGTGGCATCACACCCGCATCGTCTTCGCGCCACTATCTGGCGCCGGACCGCACTACCGGGCGGCCGGTCATGCGGCTCGTTAGAGTGCGAGCCGGGTCGAGTGTAAACTGCTGGTGTCGTGAATCAGCCCTTTCCCGAAGGGAATAACCGTGAAAGCAGAAGACGTCATTTCGCGCTCGCCGCAAGTTCAAGGCGGCATGCCGGTATTTCGCGGGACGCGAGTCCCGGTCAGGACGCTCATCGATTACCTTGAGAACGGTGATCGGCTTGAAGATTTCCTGGATGACTTTCCTACTGTCACGCGAGAGCAGGCAATCCAGGTAATGGAACTCGCATCGGCAGCAATCCTGAAGCTCGGAAATGAAGCTTCTGCTTGACGAATCGTTGCCGTGCGGATTACGTCGACTCCTTTCCGAATACACCGTAATTACCGTTCAAGAACAGGGCTGGGCCGGGGTAAGTAACGGAAAGCTTTTGCGACTAGCCGAAA
Source organism: uncultured Gammaproteobacteria bacterium (assembly GCA_964351795.1). Classification (GTDB taxonomy): domain Bacteria; phylum Pseudomonadota; class Gammaproteobacteria; order JADZEE01; family JADZEE01; genus CAYGQN01. Next base: position 1,308 of record CAYGQN010000548.1, on the reverse strand, counting down.
AGGAATTTGATGCATTTTTGACCGCCGATCAGAACCTTCAGTACCAGCAAAACCTGGTCGGGTTTGAGATCGCCGTATTCGTTCTTGCTGCGGGGACGACGCGGCTACAAGATCTGGCTCCTCTGGTCCCAACCCTCATCGCTTCAAGTAATCAGGATCTCACTCTCGCAAGATGAATGCGGCCCGTGATAGAGGAACAATTGCGCCAGCTGGCGACTGTAATGGGCAATGAGCTGGTCGCCTCGTCCGTTAGCAGGAAATATTATTATCAGAAGCGTATTCGCCGTTCATGAGTCACGGCGATTTCGATGGGTACCATTGTTCCATCGGCGACAACTGCGATTACCTTTCCATGCAGGAATCGATGGTCTCTGCGGTTACGGAGCATGCGTCCGATTCCTGGTTCGATTTCGATGCGACCTGTCTGGATTGAATGGCCGAACACTCTGCTCCAGCTATCCGTAGTGTCTCCCATGCCCACGCCCTTCCCCACACGTTGCCAGCGAAGCCGCCCCGTTGCCGGTATGCTGCCCGGGTGACAAGCGCGGCCTGGTCGCAGTTTCCGGTGCCGTCACTGGATAACGGAAAGGGGCAGGTATGAACTGGTTTCTCATGGCTTTGAAGAAGTACGCGGTGTTCTCCGGGCGCGCCCAGCGGGCGGAGTATTGGTATTTCGTGTTGTTCTACATCCTTATTCTTATCGGGTTGTCCGTGATTGACATGTTCACCGGCACGTACAGTGAAGCGGCCGGCGTGGGCCTCCTCAGTGGCCTGTTCGGGCTCGGGCTGTTCCTGCCGTCGCTGGCGGTAGCGGTGCGACGGCTGCACGATACCGCTCGCACCGGCTGGTGGATGCTGGTGGCGCTTGTGCCCTTCATTGGCTTCATCGTGCTGCTGGTGTTCACCGTGCAGGATGGCACGTCCGGGGACAACGCCTACGGGCCGAATCCGAAGGCGGTTGCTGCCTGAATTGGCGCCCGGGTGCGGTGTTGCTGCGGGCGGTGATTCGTATGGGCGGATGCGGTCTTTGCATCGGACGTTGATGACACGGGCTCGCCCATGAGCACGTTCGCGCGGGGGATGCGGACGCGGTGCGGGCGGTGCACCTGGCCGCGTTTCCGCAGGCGGAGCGGGCGATCATCGCGGCCTTCGCGGCGCGCTTGCTGCTGGAGCCGACAACACCGGCCACGTTGAACCTGGTGGCGGAAGTGGATGGGGATGTCGTGGCGCATGTGGCGTTCAGCCCGGTGAGTGTTGCCGGGGATGCTGCGTGGCGGGGCTGCATCCTGGCGCCGGTGGGCGTGGGAT
>CAYGQN010000547.1:0-2435 GCA_964351795.1 uncultured Gammaproteobacteria bacterium | reverse complement strand
AGCCGGCATGGCCGCCTGCCGGCATGCGCTGGCTGGCCGCCGCGCCGGCCGGGGGCGGGCAGGCAGGCTCTGCGTCCAGCCCACTGGCCGTCGCCCCGCCAGTCGAGGCCCCACCCGCGCCGGGCTGACCTTCGTGCAGCCCACCGGGCCGGCCGCGGCCGGGGTTCGCTGCGGGCCGCAGGGGCGCGGCACGCCGCCCTGGCGCGCGGCATGAGCGAGCCACGCTGGCTGGGGCTGGCGCTGGTGATCGGCGGCGCCCTGCTGCTGTCGCTGAAAGGCATTGTCGCCAAGTTCCTGTATGCCGCCGGCATGACCTACGACACCGTCACCGGCATTCGCGCCGTGCTCGCCCTGCCCGGGTTCTGGCTGTGGGGCCTGTGGCGGCTGGGTGCGCGGCGCCTGCTGGGCGTGGACAGGCGCGCGCTGCTGGCGGCGGCCTTCGCCGGGTTCCTGTGCTACTACCTTGGCGCCATGGTGGATTTCTACGCGCTGACACTCATCGATGCCGGCCTGGAGCGCGTGATCCTGTTCTCCTACCCGGCGCTGGTGGTGCTGGTGCGGACGCTGCAGGCCGGCCGCCTGCCCGGGCAGCGGGTGTTGCTGGCGCTGCTGGGCACCTACACGGGGGTGTTCCTGGTGGTCGGCGGCTTCAACCCGGCGCTGCTGGCAGACAATCTGTATGGCACCGCCCTGGTGCTGGTGTGCGCCTGCACGCTGGCCTACTACTTCATCGCCAACGAGCGCATCAGCGGGCTCATCGGCAGTGTCGCCTTTACGGTGTATGCCATGACAGCCTCGGCCGGCGGGCTGGCGGCGCACCTGGCCATCGTCTGCGAGCCCGCGCAGTTCGCGCTGAGCGCCCGCGCCTGGCAGCTCATGGCCTTCATGGTGATCGCCGTGACCATCCTGCCGCTGTTCATGATGGCCGAGGGCGTGCGTCTCATCGGCGCCCAGCGCGCGGCCATGGTCACCACCGTCGGGCCGGCCGCGACCATCGTGTTCGCCTGGTGGCTGCTCGACGAGCGTATGCTGCCATTGCAACTGCTCGGCGCCGGCCTCATCGTCGCCGCCATCGTGTTCCTGGAACGCCGGCCCGCCACGCCGAAGGTCGACCTGCCGGAGGCCGGTGCGGGGCGTGCCCAACCGCAAGGGGAGGAATCATGAGTACCGTCAGAGCCTACGAGTTCTTCTGTGATCGCGTCGTGCACGAGTACTTCCATGCCGTGGACAACGGCAACGTGGACGCCGCCCTGGCCTGTTTCCATCCGCAGGCGCTGCTGCGCGAGATGACCTCCGGCACCGAGCATCGTGGCCGCGACGAGGGGATCCGCCGCATGCTCACCGACTTCTGCGCCGCCCACGAACGCATCTGGCACGGCAATTTCGTACTCACCGTGGACCCGGACAACGAGTCCGTGGCGGTGCAGTTCTCCGTCGAGGTGACCCCGACCGGCGGTGCGCTCATGCGCTACGAGAACTGCAACCGCTTCTACCTGGAGCAGGGCCTGTTCCGGGAGGTCTACATCTACATGAGCGGCGACAACCTGTTGCGCTGAGCGGCACCCGAGGAAATACGCCATGCACCTTACCCGCGACGAACTGATCGACTTCGCGCTCGGCAACTACTTTGCCAACGTCGACGCGAAGAACCTCGATGCCGTGCTCGATTGCTTCCATGACACGGCCCACCTGACCGTGCAGACGGCCTTCACCCGCCATGACGGCAAGGCCGCGCTGGCGCGCATGTTCACCGACTTCATGGGTGCCTACGAGGTCATCCGCCACTACAATTTCCGTTGTACGACCGACGCCAAGGAGCAGCGGCTGTGCGCGTATTTCGATGTCGAGCTGGTTGCACCGGACGGCTCGATCACCGAGCTGTTCAACACCAATTTCTGGCGCTTCCGGGATGGCCGCTTCCAGGAGGTGTTCGTATACATGAGCGGCGCCAACCCGCTGACCTGAGGCAGAGGCGAACCATGACACTCAAGCGCAGACGCTGGTTGCAGCAATGCGGAACTTTGGCGGCCGTGAGTGCGGCGCCGGCGCTGCTCCGGGCCCGGCCGGCGGCCGGCCCCGGCCTGGCCTCCCTGGCGGCAGGGCTGGCCGGGGATGTCATCACGCGCGCCGACGAGCGCTACGAGATCTGGCGCCAGAGCATGGTCTGGCAGGCATTGAAGCCCGCGCGCATGCCAGAGCTCATCGTCCAGGCCCGCAACACCGCCGACGTGGCGCTGGCCGTGCGCCATGCCCGTGCGGCCGGCCTGCAGGTCGCCGTGCGCTCGGGCGGCCACAGCTGGTGCCATTCCTCGCTGCGCGAGGGCGGCATGCTCATCGACCTGGGTCGCCTGCGCGATGTGCAGCTGGATGTCGCCGGCCGGCGCCTGGTGGCCGGCCCGGCCATCGAGGCGCGGGAACTGCAGCGCCTCGATGGC
>CAYGQN010000546.1:0-2443 GCA_964351795.1 uncultured Gammaproteobacteria bacterium | reverse complement strand
CGGCATTGCGCGCCTGAGGGGTGTCATGCGGGCTTGACGCCCTGTCAGCCGATCTTACAGGGCGGTTGACATGAATAGCTGCGGCTTGGCAGAAAACTCTGCCAACCTTCTGATAATAATGATCTTCTCTCGCGTTGGCATGTGATGTGCAAACTCCATCACAGTTCCGCGGACCGCTGCGCTTCAGCGGCTTGTGGAATGCACGAAGTACCTGGAAGTGCCAGCACGAAAGGAGATAGCAACGATGACATTCAGCGCATCAATCAAATCGGCCCTGGTCGCGGCGGCAATGCTCGTCACGGTCGGTGCGCAGGCCACCCTCGTGGTGGACCGCGGCCTGCCGAACACCAACCTCAACAATGCCTCCGGCGCCAATCGCAGCAACGTGGCGTGGGGATTCAACGGGAACTTCCTGTCCGGTGACGACTTCCTGCTCGGGCCGACGGACCCCGGCAAGAACTGGCGTATCGACAAGCTCAGCGTCTGGCTGATCGGGGGCGAAGCCACCCTCGGCGATCGCTTCAGCAGCATCAGCCTGTTCCTCGGCAGCGACGGGGCGGGCGTGCCGAAAGTGGCCACCGCCAACCTCACCGGCAACACCACGGATAACGCCGATGTGACGGTGAGCCAGGTCAACTATCCCGGCACTGCCGACACCTACCAGGGCTCCAGCGGCAGCATGCTGAACATCTGGCAACTGGATTTCGGTAACCTCGGTACCTTCGCGGCGGGTGAATACCTGTTCTCCGTGGGTGGCACCAGCGTTCCCGGCGCCGCCAGCCAACCGGCCTTCATGCATGCCTCCAACGCGGCACTCAGCGGGACCCCGCAGGACGGCTCGGACGACCTGTACCGCTGGTTCAGTGGCACGGCGGCCGACGGCAGCATCGCGCCCGGCGGCTTCATCGACTCCGACGTCAACGGCTGGGACAAGTCCAGCGACATCAACATCCAGGTGTACGCCACCCAGGTGCCGGAACCGGCCAGCCTTGGCCTGCTCGGCCTGGGCCTGCTCGGTGCCGCCGCCAGCCGGCGTCGCAGCCGCGCCTGAGGCGTCATCGCAAGCCCCGCAGTACCAATACCGCCCGTGGCAGGGATGCCCGGTGCGGTCTTTTCCTTCGATTCATCGGTCTGCTGACGGCCTTTGGCACGAGGCGTCTTGGCGGGCGCCCGAGCAGCAGGCCCGGTTGGAGCCGGCCGAGTGGAGACGCGGTTGGCAACGGCTCGCTGCCCGGCGTTGCCGGCCCGGTGTCAACGAACCTTACAATCCGCCGTTCGCCTGAATTTCAAGTAACCTTATGATTTTTAAGGGATAATATCCCAGATCGCGCAACGCCGTGGGTGCGGGCGGGCGTTCATCATCGGAACCCCTGTCAGTGAGGCTTACAGAATTGTCGGCGCGGCTTCGCTCGCCAACGGGATTCTTGCGCTAACCCCATGAAATATAGAATCTAAATGCTTGCGGCACGAAGTTTGCTGCGGTTTTGGCAGAGATTGAGAGCCAACCCGGGCTCGCCAGCGCTTCTGGCGGCAGGAAACGGACTCCACCGGAAAACAAACTTGAAGAACAGCACAATTCGGAGAGCACCCAATATGAACAAGCAGGCAATGCGCAACACCCTTACCGCGGTCGCCCTTGGCGTCGCCGCTGCAGTCGCCAGCCCGGCCCAGGCGGTGCTTTTCGACCAGAACGTGACTCCGGACGTCATCTTCGGCTCCGGCAATGCCAACGGCGGCTTCACGGTCGATCAAAACAATGGCATCGAGCTCGGCCTGCGGGGCAAGCTGCGCTTCAATGCTTCGAACCTTCCCGAGAACACCTTCAACAGCAATGGCGATGGCACCTACACCTTCGCCGCCGGCCTGCCGCCCACCGGCTTCGGTTTCGCACCGGGTTCCACCAGCACGGCCATCTGGAATTTCGAGTGGTCCATCAATTCGGATTACACGGGCACGAGCGGCACTCCGCTGGAAGGCTTCAAGTACGAGCTGGGCATCGATTTCGACCCGACCGGCGGCACCAGCAACACGCTGCTGTTTGATCCGATCAACCTTGGTGCCGGGGGCTGTGCAGATCACGGCATCGGCAACAACAGCACCGGCAACGGTGCTGGGTTCACTGCGGGATCCGGGGCCAGCTGTGACGATGGTATCTACGAGGGCCTCATCACCTCCCAGAACGTCGCCCAGAACTCCTGGAACATGGAGTTCTTCGATGGCCCGGGATTCGCTTTCGACGGCAGCGTACCGGGTGTGTACGACATCTCGCTGATTGCCTACGAGGACGATGCCGGCGCCACCGGTGGCCGCAATATCCTGGCCTCCACCTCCATCCAGATCATCAGCCGTGGCCCCACGGTCGACACCCCCGAGCCCACCAGCCTGGCCATGCTCGGCCTGGGCCTGGTCGGTCTGGCCGGTGCCCGTCGCCGCCGCTGAGGCT
>CAYGQN010000545.1:0-2445 GCA_964351795.1 uncultured Gammaproteobacteria bacterium | reverse complement strand
GATTGCGCGTCTACCAATTCCGCCACCTGGGCATTACGGCGACGCGCAATCTACCCAAGAGCACCTGCATAGTCAATGAGAAAACCCGACAACAATTCCCGTCACCGTGGTAATCGCCGCCGCCGCCGCAGCCTGCCGGACACCGATGCGGTGGTCGCCTGGCTGGCGGAGCAGGACGGCCCCCTGCCCCTGGAAGCCCTCGCCGAGGGCATGGGCATCCGCGAGGCCGATCTCGAGGCCTTTTCCCGGCAGCTGGAAACCGCCCTTGGCAATGGTCGCCTGTTGCGCAACCGGCGCGGCGCCTACGGGCCGGCCAAGGAGATGGACCTGGTGACCGGCCGGGTCATCGGTCATGCCGATGGTTTCGGTTTCCTGCAGCCCGAGGACGGCGCCGGCGACGACCTGTTCCTGCCGGTCAAGGAAATGCGGCGCCTTCTGCACGGCGACCGGATCGTGGCGCGGGTCGATGGCGTCGACCGCCGCGGCCGCCAGCAGGGCGCGGTGGTGGAGATTCTCGAACGCGGCAACCGCAATATCGTCGGGCGCTATTTCCGCGAGGACGATGTCGGCTTCGTCGTGCCGGCCAACAGCAAGCTGCACCAGGACATTCTCGTTCCGGCCGGCCAGGAGGGCAGCGCCACGCATGGCCAGATCGTGGTGGTCGCCATCACCTCGCAGCCGGACGAGCATCGCCAGCCGATCGGCCAGGTGTCGGAAGTGCTGGGCGAACATATGGCCCCAGGCATGGAGATCGACATCGCCGTGCGCATGCACGAGCTGCCCTACCTGTGGCCGCAGGAGGTGCAGGACGAGACCGCGGACGTGCCCGAGCGCGTGCGTCCGGCGGACCGCCGTGGCCGCGTGGACCTGCGCGAGACGCCGCTGGTGACGATCGATGGCGAGGATGCGCGTGACTTCGACGACGCCGTGTTCTGCGAGCAGGACGGCCGCGGCTGGCGGTTGCTGGTGGCCATTGCCGACGTCTCGCATTACGTGCGGCCGGGTACGGCCCTGGATACCGAGGCCGAGCGGCGGGGCACTTCGGTCTACTTCCCGGGCCGGGTCATCCCGATGCTGCCGCCGGCGCTGTCCAACGGGATCTGTTCCCTGGTCCCGGACGAGGAGCGGCTGTGCCTGGTCTGCGAGATGCACTTCGACGCCGACGGCAACATGCGCTCGGCCGGCTTCTTTGATGCGGTGATGCGTTCGGCGGCCCGCCTGACCTACAACGAGGTGGCCGCCATCCTGGTGCAGCGCGACCCTGCTGTGCGCCGCGAGCGTGAAGCCGTGGTGCCACACCTGGAAACGCTCTACGGCCTGTTCCAGGTGCTGGAGAAGCGCCGGCGCCGGCGCGGTGCGCTGGAGCTGGACAGCACCGAGACGCGCATCGAGCACGATGACAATGGCAAGGTCGCCTCGATTGAACCGGTGGAGCGCAACGATGCGCACCGGCTGATCGAGGAATGCATGATTGCCGCCAACGTGGCCGCCGCGCAGCTGCTGGAGAGCCTGCCCGAACCGGGGATCTTCCGCGTGCATCATCGGCCCGGGCCCGACAAGATCAACGATCTACGCACTTTCCTGGGTGAACTCGGGTTGTCCCTGGGCGGTGGGGACAAGCCCGGTCCGCGCGATTACGCGGCATTGCTGGAGGCTGTTGCCGGCCGCGATGATCGCCACCTCGTGCAGACCACGTTGCTGCGCAGCCTGAAAATGGCCGTCTACAGCAGCGACAACGGGGGCCATTTCGGCCTGGCGCTGGATGCCTATACCCACTTCACGTCGCCGATCCGACGCTACCCGGATCTGCTGGTTCACCGTGCCATCCGCAAGCACCTGAAGAAGCGCTCCGGCCACGTCTATGAAGCCGATCGACTGGGCGCGCTGATGGACCACTGCTGCATGACTGAACGCCGCGCCGAGGATGCCAGCCGCGACGTGGTGGCCTGGCTGAAGTGCGAGTACATGAGCGATCGGGTCGGCGAGGAGTTCGACGGCAGGATCAGTTCGGTGACCGGCTTCGGCCTGTTCGTGGAACTCGACGGTGTCTACATCGAGGGCCTGGTGCACATATCCTCGCTCGGCAACGACTACTACAGCTTCGACCCGGTTGGCCATCGGCTCACCGGCAAGCGCGGCGGCATGGTGTACCGCCTGCTGGATCGCATCCGTGTAAAGGTGGTCCGGGTGGATATCGACGAACGCAAGATCGACCTGGAACTGGTCGAGCCGGCGCGCCGGGCGAAAGGCCGCAGCCGTCGCGGCCGCCGGCGCTGAGTTCCCATGGCCCGCTCTGAACTGCTGTTCGGCCTGCACACCGTTCGCCATGCGCTGGCGCGTCACCCGGAGCTGGCGCTGGAGCTGATGCTGCAGGATTCCCTGGCCGCCGACAGCGCCGGGCAGCTTCGCGAGCTGGCCGGCCCGGCCGGTGTGAACGTGCAGACG
>CAYGQN010000544.1:0-2446 GCA_964351795.1 uncultured Gammaproteobacteria bacterium | reverse complement strand
GCCGAGACCACGCGACCGATCCCGGGACAGCCCGGGAGCCACAGGCTGCCACCTGGCGACGCCGCCCGACAGGCCCCGGGACCCTCCCGCCGCAGCGCTTCCCGGCAGCCCGCCGGGGCTCAAGGTCCCCCCCCAGCGGGCCGCTAGTGTTTAACGGAACGGCCACCATCTGCAGGGAGCAGACCAGCCCAGTGAACAGCCCACAGCCATTGGCAAACGGCGCCCAGGACGATCCGCTCGCCAGCGCCTCACGCGAGGAGCTGGAAGCCTGCGCGCGCCTGCTCGCCGTAAGCATTGCGACCCATCGCGCCAGCCTCGGCGCAGCGCCGATTACCAGCGACAGCCCCGCCAGCGCATCCAGCCGGCCGCCCTTTCCAATGAGCAGCGAGGCGGCAGCAACGCTCGCCGAGGCACTGGGCCTGGTCCGCAAGCAGGGCGCGGCCCACCAGGCGCCGGAGCCCCGGCCACCGCTGACACCGGCGCAGGACAAGCGCCGGCAATTGCGCATCTCCGTCAATGCACCCGCCCGGGCGCTGGACGTGAACGCCGGCGAGCACCGCGTGAGCCTGCGGAACATCTCCTGGGGCGGCGCCGAAATCCGCACGCCCGGCGACCTCGGTGCGCAGGGTGACAGCGTCCACCTGCTGCTGCCCGCCGGCAAGGGCGATCACATCGACATCCTCGCGCTCATCCTGCGCAAGGCCGAGCGCGGCAACGAGACCGAGTACGGGCTGCGTTTCCACAGCCTCAGTCCGCAGGACGAGGAACGCCTGGAGCAGGTGCTGCGGGTGCTGCTCGACAGCCCCGGCAACGAGGGCCGCCGCGCCGAGGCGCGCCTGGTGCAACGCCTTGAAATCGAGTATGGCGATGCCGGCGAACTGCAGGCCACGCTGGAGGACATCTCCGCCAGCGGTCTCATGCTCACCGTCCCCGACCCGCTGGAGCCGGGCCAGTCGCTGCTGATTTCCCTGAGCAGCGCCGATTGCGACCTCGGCCTGAAGCTGCGCGCGCGGGTGGTGCACCAGAGCCCCTTCGGCGACGAGGACTTCGGCCTGTATCGCGTGGGCCTGGAGTTCGAACACCCCACGCCGCAGCTGCGCGAGCGCGTGGAGGCGGTCATCCGCCAGCTGGCCATGCTGCGGCCGCCGCCTGCCCCGATGGCCGAGGACATGGAACTGCTGCCCGCGGATTGAGCCGCCCGCGCCCCGGGACGCAATGCAGGCTAGAATCCTGCTTAGTCCTTGCAAACGCGCACGTCCGCGGGGAGAGCTGGCATGAGTTTCGATGACGACGCACCCGGCTGGAAGCCCAGTGATGGCCTGATGGCCTTGTGGCCCGGGCAGTCCGGCAACACCATCAACGGGCTGGGCGAGACCCGGCCGCGCCGACCGACACCGGTGTTCTGGCGCCCGGACGGTTCCGTGGCGCATGCCCCCATCCAGTCCTACTTCTACGAATACGACAAGGACAACGAGCGCATCGCCGCCGCGCGGCTCATCCGCCAGCAGACAGCAGCCATCCCCGAGTCCGACATCGCCCCCGAGCCCGTGCAGATGCCGCCGGCGCAATGGTCGGCCACGGTGAAGGCACTGGCCCTGGAACTCGGCGCCGATGATGTCGGCATCTGCGAGTACCGGCCGGAATGGACCTTCGATGATCGCGAGCCCCCGCGCGGGCGCTGGATCATCACGGTGGCCTTTGGCCAGGACTACCAGACCATGGCCCGCGCCCCGCACGAGGACGCCTACATCGAGGTGATGAAGCAGTATGCCCGCGCGGGCAATACCGCCAAGTACCTTGCCAACGCCATCCGCGAACGCGGCTACTATGCCGCCGCCAAGACCGGCCCGAACACCGAGGACGTGCTGATGATTCCGGCGGCACTGCAGTCCGGCCTGGGTGAACTCGGCAAGCACGGCTCGATCATCCATCCGCGGCTGGGCTCGAACTTCCGCCTCTCGGCGGTGATGACCGAGGCCCCGCTGCTCAGCGACGCGCCGGTGGAATTCGGCGCTGATGATTTCTGCACCCGCTGCCAGGTGTGCACACGCGAGTGTCCGCCCGATGCCATTGCCCCGGAGAAGCAGATGGTGCGCGGCGAGCTGAAGTGGTACGTGGATTTCGATAAGTGCATTCCCTACTTCATCGAGAACAAGACCTGCGGGATCTGCCTGGCCGTCTGCCCATGGAGCCGGCCCGGGGTGGCCGATGGCCTGGTGGCGAAGCTGGCCCGCCGCCGCGCCCGCCAGGCCGGTGAGGCCACCGACAGCGAAGCGGCAGCGCCCTAGCCGCCGCGGCAGCGCCTTCCGCCGCAACGTCTCCGCTCCCCGGCCCCGGAGCCCCCGTAGGAGCGGCTTCAGCCGCGAATGTCCCGGCGTTGGGTGGGGCGGCTTCGTTCCGGGTTGCCGCGTTTCGGCGTGGATGTCGCGGCGGCGGGCCAGCTTCG
>CAYGQN010000543.1:0-2448 GCA_964351795.1 uncultured Gammaproteobacteria bacterium | reverse complement strand
CGCAGCGGCCGATGCAGTGGTAGTAGGGCGTTTGTTCGACGCAGACGAGCGTCTTTCTGGGCTGGGTCATCCGTGACCTCCTTCGGTGGTGGTGTGGTTGCTGGGAATCAGGCTAGCGACCCGGGGGCGGGCGTGCAATGGATGGGTGTCCTCGACTGGGGAGTCCTGCTGTCCCCGACTGCTTCCGCGGCTCAATCGATGGCTGTCCCCGACTGCTCCCCGCGGCTCGCAGACTGGCGCTCCCGCAGACTGGGCGCGCTCGATCGATGGCTGTCCTTGACTGGGGGCCGCTCGACTGGGCGTCCCCGACTGCTCCCATGGCACCGATGGGCAGGCCACACCCGACTGCTTCCACCCGACTGCTTCCCCGCAATCGATGGCTGTCCTCGACTGGGGGCGTCCTCGACTGGGGGCGATTGACGCTGCCGGTGGCGCAGGGTATGAACTGCACCCATGGATTATCCCGGTCGGCGTGAACAACAGGTGGCTGCTGCGGCCGGGGCTGGTATCGCGCCGCGGCGGGCAGGGCATGGAGCATCCGGGCCGACGGCCAATGGCTCGGCGAACGCCGCCAGCGCCAGCGCCAGCACCTGGCAGGCGCAGCTGGACCTGTGTTTTGAAGCGGGGCAGTCGCGCACCGAACTGGTGCGCCGAGCGCATGTCGGCCCCCTGGTTGTGCAGCGCCCCTTCTATCCGGAGGGTGGCTGCTGTCACCTGTACCTGCTGCATCCCCCCGGTGGCGTGGCCGCCTGTGACCAGCTGCGGGTCACTGTCGAGTGCGGCAGTGGCGCTCAGGTGCTGCTCACCGCGCCCGGTGCGATGAAGTTTTATCGCTCCGAAGGCATCGTCGCCCGGGTGGAACAACACTTCGACGTGGCGTCCGGGGCCTGCCTGGAATGGCTGCCGCCGGAGAACATCTGGTTCCGCGGCGCACGGGCGACGCTCACCACGCGCATCCGCATGCAAAGCGGCGCGCGCCTTGCATACCAGGATGTGCAGTGCTTCGGCCGGCCAGCCGCCGGCGAACTTTTCAGTGCCGGTGAAGCGGAGGTCGGCCTGGTCCTGGAACGCGATGGCGAACCCCTGCTGCACGAACGCCTGCGTGTCAACGAGGCCGCGCTCGCCGCACCGTCCATCCTGGCCGGGATGGCGGCCACGGGTACGCTGATACTGGCTCCGGGCGACCCGGCGCTGGTGGAGGCCTGCCGCGAGGCCGGTCGCGGAATCGCCGATGTGCGCTTCGGGGTCACTCAGGTGGATGACCTGTGCGTGGTGCGGGCATTGGCAGCCTCGGCCGAGCCGCTGAGAAGACTGTTTACCGCGCTGTGGATGCAGGCGCGGCCGGCGTTTGCCGGTCGTGCGGCCTGCGCGCCGCGCATCTGGGCAACATGAACACCGGGGCCGGCGCGTGGCGCGCCGGCAGGAAAGGGGGAACAAGCAGGTGCAACTCACACCGCGCGAGAAAGACAAGCTGCTCATCTTCACGGCCGCCTTGCTGGCCGAACGGCGCATGGCCCGCGGCCTGAAACTCAACCATCCCGAGGCCGTTGCCTTCATCACTGCGGGGATCCTCGAGGGCGCTCGCGACGGGCGCACGGTCGCCGACCTGATGGAGGCCGGCCGGCACCTGCTCACGCGCGAAGACGTGATGGATGGTGTGGCCGAGATGATCCCCGAAGTGCAGGTCGAAGCCACCTTCCCCGATGGCACCAAGCTGGTCACCGTGCACCAGCCCATCATCTGACCAGCGCCCAGGAGCCCAATCCATGACACCAGGTGAAATCCTCCCAGCCGAGGGCAGCATCGCGCTCAATGCAGGGCGCGAGACCGTCACGCTGCGGGTTGCCAACACCGGCGATCGTCCCGTGCAGGTCGGCTCGCATTACCACTTCTACGAGACCAACCCGGCCCTGGCGTTCGACCGCGAACTTGCCCGCGGCTTCCGCCTGGATGTGCCGGCCGGCACCGCCGTGCGCTTCGAGCCCGGCCAGACCCGCGAGGTGCAGCTGGTTGCCTACGCCGGCCGGCGCGAGGTCTGGGGCTTTCGTGGCGAGGTCATGGGCCCGCTGGATACGGAGCGCAAACGATGATCGAGATATCCCGCCAGGCCTATGCCGAGATGTACGGGCCGACCACCGGCGACCGGGTTCGCCTCGCCGACACCGCGCTCATCATCGAGGTTGAGGAGGACCGCACCGTCTACGGCGACGAAGTGAAGTTCGGCGGCGGCAAGGTCATCCGCGACGGCATGGGCCAGTCGCAGCTGCCCTCCACCGAGACCGTGGACGTGGTGATCACCAACGCGCTCATCCTCGACTGGTGGGGCGTTATCAAGGCCGACATCGGCATCCGTGACGGGCGCATCTGCGGCATCGGCAAGGCCGGCAACCCGGATGTGCAGGCGGGCGTGGACATCGTCATCGGCCACGGCACCGAGGCTATTGCCGG
>CAYGQN010000542.1:0-2454 GCA_964351795.1 uncultured Gammaproteobacteria bacterium | reverse complement strand
GTACTAGCGTTGCGGTCCGCGGCGTGGCTGCCCGGCTGCGCAATGTCGCGATGACGAACCCCAGGCGCCAGCCGCGCCGCGCCAGCGGCGCCGGGGCCGCTGGCAGGTGCCGCGCGGGTTCGGTCGCGCCGGGCCTGCCCGTCCTGGCGGCTGCCGCCGACGTTCGACGATCGCGCAGTGCGCGCTGTCGGCAGGGGTTGCTCAGGCGCCGGGCGCGGGGGTGAACAGCAGCAGCGGCGCCTGCTCATCCGATGTGCGGACGACGGCCTGCACGGCCATGCCGATGGTGACACTCGCCGGATCGCAGTTGACGATGTTGCTGGTCAGGCGCGGCCCCTCGGCCAGTTCCACGATGGCGATGACATGCGGGGGCGGGCCTGCCGGTGCCGGCCCGGTGGCCACGTGCGCGATGGTATAGCTGTACACGCTGCCGGCGCCGCTCACGGCCTGCCATTGCCACTGCGTCGACCAGCAGCGTGCGCAGAACGGCCGCGGATAGAACTGCAAGGCCGTGCAGGCGGGGCAGTACTGCATCAGCACGCGGCCTTCGGCCAGCGCGGCCTGCCAGTGGGCGATGAGTTCCCCCTCGGTCATGCTCATGCCCCGAGCCCCAGGACCAGGGTGACCTGCTCGCTCATGATGCCGCCGTTGCCATGCACGACGCCGTGCTCGGCGCCCTGGACCTGGCGATCACCGGCCCGGCCCATGAGCTGGCGTACGCCTTCCACCACATGCGTCATGCCACCGTCCAGGCCAGCCTGGCCACAACCAAGCTGGCCGCCGTGGGTGTTGCAGGGCAGGGCGCCGTGCACGCCCAGGCCGGTGTCGGCGGCGAAGGCCCCGCCCTCGCCCTTGGCGCAGAAGCCAAGGTCCTCGAGCGTGATGACGACGGTGATGCTGTAGCAGTCGTAGGGCTGGATGAAGTCCATGTCGGCCGGGCCAAGCCCGGCCATGCGCCAGGCGCGCCGGGCGGAGTCCGCTATCCAGCTATGCGTCAGGGAGGGGGCGCGGGTCACGCCCGCGTGCGCGCCGGCCTCGCCGGCGCCGAGCAGGTACACCGGCCGCTGCGGCAGGTCCGCCGCCAGGTCGGCGCGCGAGACGATCACGGCGCTGCCATGGGTGCAGGGCGTGACGATTTCCGGCCGCCGCAGCGGGTCAAGGATCATGCGTGCGCCCAGCACATCGTCGGCCGTCAGCGGCTGGTCGTGATACAGGGCCAAGGGGTTGGCAGCGGCGCTGGCGCGCTGGTCGACCACCACTGCGGCCAGCTGCTCGGCGGTGGTGCCGTACTCGTACATGTGTCGCTGTGCGATCAGGGCGTAGCCCGGGTTGGCGGCCACGTTGCCGTAGGGAAACTCGTACAGGCGATCGCTCGGCGGGAGCATGCGGACCACGCGGGCGAAGCGCTCCAGGTCCACCGCGTCGGCGGTGACGCACAGCACGTGCCGGCACATGCCGGCGCTGATGGCGGCGGCGGCCCGCCAGATCATGCCGGCGGCCGAGGCGCCGCCGAGCTCGACGGTGTCCAGGTAGGTCGGCGCCAGGCCCAGGTACTCGCACAGGTAACCCGGCCACAGGATGCTGTAGTCACCGAAGGGCGGTGCGCACAGCAGGCCGTCGATGTCGTGTTTGCCGAGGCCGGCGTCAGCGACGGCGGCCATGGCCACGCCGGCGGCGATTTCGGCCGGCCGGCGGCCGCCCGCCTCGCGGCTGGCGGGCATGTCGGCAAAGCCGCTGATCGCCGCCACGCCGCGCAGCCGCTCGGGCATGCTGGTAGCGGGTGTGCTCATCGGCGCCAGTATACGGTGGCCCGTGGCGCCGGTGGCCGCGGCGGCACGATCGCAGCGACATGCGCCCGGGAACTGTTAGGCTAGCGCCGGTGTCCGCAACAGCACTTGTCCAGCCAAGAGGGTGACATGAGCAATCAGCCACGTCGGGCCGTCGCGGTCATCATGACGCGGGGGACGGCCGAAGATCCGGAGGTGTTCCTCATCCGGCGCGCGCCGGAAATGCGCTTCATGGGCGGCTACTGGGCCTTCCCCGGGGGCAATGTCAGCCCGCATGATCGTTTCGCCGAGGATGAACCGGCGGGGCTGGCGCTGGCCCGCTGCGCGGCGCGGGAATTGCTGGAGGAAACCGGTGTGCTGCCGGCCACGCTGTTCGGCCAGCCGCTGGCCGCCGCCGGGCAACCCGCGCGCGGCATCGCGCGCGACGATCCGCAGGCCTGGCGCGCCCTGCTGGCCCGGGCCCGGCCGTGGCCGGAGTGGTTCGGGCCGGTGTGTTGCATCACCACCCCGGCCTTCGCGCCGATGCGCTTCGAGACCGACTTCCTGCACCTGGCGCTGGACGCCGGCGAGCAGCCACAGGCCGACGGCAGCGAGGCCGTGGAGGGCCGCTTCATGCGGCCGGCGGAGGCCATCACGGCCTGGGAGCACGGTGAGCTGCCGATTGCCC
>CAYGQN010000541.1:0-2483 GCA_964351795.1 uncultured Gammaproteobacteria bacterium | reverse complement strand
CCGCCCCGGCCTGACGCCCGCCGGCGCGGCTCAGCGCTGCGCCTCGCGCAGCAGGGCCTCGAAGTGGTCCAGCTCGGCCTGCAGCTCGGCGCCGCTCAGGCCGCCGTGTGAGCGGCTGTCCGGGCGGATCAGGCCGCGTACCTGTTGCAGGTGCGCGAGTGCTTCCCCCAGGGCGCCGGCGTCCGCCAGCCGGGTGATCTGCATCATCGCAAGGTCCGCCAGCGCGAAGCTGTCCAGCGCGCGGGCGAACAGCGCGCGTGCCCTGGCGGCCTCGCCGCGGTTGAGCGCGGCCAGGCCCTGCAGATGCAGCACCTGCGCCCGCGTGGCCGGCAGTGCCTGCGTGTGCGGGTTGTCCAGCAGGGCCGCCAGGAAGCGCCCCAGCGCCGCCGGCGCGTCGATGCCCCGGCAACGGCCGGCCCCCAGGGTGTCCACGAACAGGCGCTGGATCTCGAAGCCACGGAAGTCGATGGTGTCGCTGGCCGCGCGGCGGATGGCCTCGTCCATCAGCGCGCGGTCAGCCCGGCCGGCGTTACATTGCAGCAGCAGCAGGTGCAGGCGGGTGGGCAGGTGCTCGGGGTGGCGTTGCAGGCTGTCGGCCAGCAGTTGCATGGCCGCGTCGCCGCGGCCCTCGTCCGTCATGGCCATGGCTGCCATGCGCTGCGCCCTGGGGGAGCCGGGATAACGCTCCGCCCAGTAGAGCATCAATGCCGTCTCGTCACCGCCCCACACCGTGGCCCGGGTATAGCTGGCCAGCGGGAAGGCCAGCAGGTACAGCACCGCTCCGCCCAGCACCAGGCGCCGGTACGGCAGCGCCGGCCAGGCCAGCAGTGCCGCCAGCGGCCAGAACAGCAGCAGCGCCGGCAGGTAGTTGCGATGGTCGAAGTACAGCTCCAGCGGCACCAGAGTGGATTCCAGGCTGTGACCGGCAAAGAAGAAGGCAATGGCCACCGACAGGCGCGGGGCTCGCCGGCGCAGCAGCACGGCGGCCAGCAGCAGGCCGGCAATGCCGGCCACCGCCGGCGCGGTGGTCACGGGGGTGAGCAGACCGCGTGAGGCGGCAAAGTCGTCGTGGAAGATGCTGCCGGCGGCAAACTGCGGCACCAGCAACTGGTGCAGGTAATCGAACAGCACCCGGGCTTCGGTCAGCAGCCGCTGCAGCGGCGTGATGCCCAGCTGGTCGTAGATACCGCCGTAGCGCCCGGCATTGAGCAGGAACCAGCCCGCCACCACCAGCACCGGCAGCCAGAGGAACAGCAGGCTCCACGCGCGCGGCAGCGTGCCCAGGCGCTTGCGCTGCGGGCGGTACAGCAGCGCTTCCAGCACCAGCACCAGCAAGGGCATGACGATGGCATTCTCCTTGGCGAGTACGCCCATGCCGGTCCCCAGGGCCATCGCCAGCGACATGCCAACGACAGCCCGCCGCGGCGCCACCGCCAGGCGCGCGCGGCTGGCCACCCAGCCCAGCAGGCCGGCCAGCACCATCAGCGCGGCGAGGATGGTCATGCGCTGGACCACGTAGAACACGGTGGTGGCGAAGGCCGGGTTCAGCAGCCACAGGGCCGCTGCCAGGGTCGCCGTCAGGTAGGCCCGGCGCGGCTCGGTGCGGAACACGTCCCGCTCCAGGCGCCACACCAGCCACAACAGCAGCACGCCGGCCAGCAGGTGGAACATCAGCGAGGTGTACTTGAAGGAGAACGCCTGCGACGGCCAGCCGTTGTCGTTCAGCAGGAAACTCGCCAGCGCCAGCGGCCGGCCGCTTGGCCCGGCGATGCCCGAGCGCAGGTAGCGCACGAGCTCGGCAAGGTTGTCCACGCCGCCGGTGGCGCCCAGCGCCGGCAAGGTGGCGAAGTCATCGAACAGGAACGGCCCGCTCAGGCCCGGCCAGAACACCGCCACCGCCAGACCCAGCAGCGCCAGAAGGCCAAGCGGTGCGGCCCATGTGAGCCTGCTGTCGGTCATGCGTGCCTGGTCAGCCCGCCCATGCGCGGCCGCCACACCGGGCGCGGCCGGTATGCTCGGGCTTGCCGGAGGAAAGGCCGCGCGTTGCCATGGCCGGCACTATGACCTGCGCACCCGGCCTTGTCACTGGCAGGCCGGCGCTGATGTTAGTGTGATGCTGCGGGCAGGGTGCCCGTGTACCAACGGAGCCCGCCATGCCCGAACTCGCCTGCCGCCAGTACGCCTGGCAACGCTGGCTGCAGAGCATTCCGGCCACCCGCGCCGGTGCCTGGGTGTTCGCGCGCTGCCTGCATCATGTGGATCGCGTGCTCATGCGCCTGTCGGGCGGGCGCTTGAATCTCGCCACGTCCGTCACCGGCCTGCCCACCCTGGTGCTGGTGAACCGTGGCGCCCGCAGCGGCCGCCTGCGCGAAACGCCGCTCATCGGTGTGCCCGACGGCGAGCGCATCATCCTGGTGGCCAGCAACTGGGGCCAGGCGCACAGCCCGGCCTGGTACTACAACCTGCGTGCGAACCCGGCCTGC
>CAYGQN010000540.1:1886-2486 GCA_964351795.1 uncultured Gammaproteobacteria bacterium | reverse complement strand
GCTGGCCGGCCGGGCGGTGGCCAGTTCCTCCACCAGGGCCAGCAGGCGCGCCTGGCCGCGCAGGAAGGCATCCGGGGCCGCGGCATCCACCTGCACCACCACGTGCAGCTTGCCGCGCAGGTTGTCGAACACCAGCACTTCCTCGGCGAGCAGCAGCACCGCGTCGGGCAGGCCGAGCTTGTCGGCCGGGGCGGAATCGGCCAGCCGCGGCTCCACGTGGCGGACCATGTCGTAGCCGAAGCAGCCCACCAGCCCGCCGGTGAAGCGTGGCAGGCCGGCCACGGCCGGGACGCGAAAGCGCGCGGCATAGTCCTTCAGCCAGGCGATCGGGTCGGAAGTGCTGACGGACTCGGCGACACGGCCGTCGGTCACCACCTGCACCCGACGGCCGCGCACCTCAACGCGGGTGCGCGCCGGCAGGCCGATGATGGAATAGCGGCCCCAGCGCTCGCCGCCCTCCACCGACTCGAACAGGAACGAGCCCGGGCCGGCGGCCAGCTTCAGGTAGGCCGACAGGGGAGTGTCGAGGTCCGCCAGCACCTCGCAGGCGAGCGGGATCCGGTTGTAGCCGGCCTCCCGCAACGCCGGCATGCGCAGCAT
>CAYGQN010000540.1:0-1876 GCA_964351795.1 uncultured Gammaproteobacteria bacterium | reverse complement strand
GGACCACTTCGGCGATATTCCGGCTCACCTGTGAATGCAGCGCTGCGAACCGCGCTGCATTCACAGGTGATCCGGAATATCGCCGAAGTGGTCCAGTCGCACGTCCGGCGCGGCGGCGTCGATATCCTGGCCGTGGCAGTAGCCATAGCTCAGCCAGATGCTGCGCATGCCGGCGTTGCGGGCGGCATCGATGTCGAAGATGGAGTCGCCCACCATGACTGTGGCCTGCGGCAGGGCGCGACAGTGGCGGGCGGCATGCAGCAGGGGGGCCGGATCCGGCTTCATCACCGGCAGGGTGTCACCGCTGACGATGATATCGAAGCGTGCGGCCAGGCCACGGGCTTCCAGCAGCTTCTCGGTGAACGCGGCCGGCTTGTTGGTGACCACCGCCAGGCGCAGGCCACGATCCTGCAGTGTGGCCAGCACTTCTTCCACGCCCGGGAAGGGCACGCTGTCGCGATCAACGCAGGCGAAGTAGTGTTCACGGAATTCATCGTAGGCGGTGTTCACTTCGTGGGCGTCGCGGCCGGTGTTGTCGTCGCGACCCAGCGCCGAGCGCACCAGCTCCCAGCCACCGCGGCCGATCATGTTGCGCACGGCATCGACGCTGTGCGCCGGCCGGCCGCGACTGGCCAGCACCGCGTTGACGGCCGCCGCCAGGTCCGGGGCGCTGTCGATGAGCGTGCCGTCCAGGTCGAACAGGACGCAGCTGGCCGGCTGCCGGCTCATGCCTGCGCCACCGAGGCCAGGCGCGCGCGCATCCGCTCGATGACGGCGGCATAGTCGGGCTGGTTGAAGATGGCGCTGCCGGCGACGAAGGTATCGGCCCCGGCGGCAGCGATGTCGGCGATGTTGTCCACCTTCACGCCGCCGTCGATTTCCAGGCGGATATCGTAGCCGCTGGCATCGATCATGCGCCGCGCCTCGCGCAGCTTGTCCAGCGCGCCGGGGATGAAGCTCTGGCCGCCGAAGCCCGGGTTCACCGACATCAGCAGCACGATGTCCACCTTGTCCAGCACCCAGCGCAGGGCCTCCAGCGGCGTGGCGGGGTTGAACACCAGCCCCGAGCGGCAGCCGTGCTCGCGCACGAGCGCCAGGGAGCGATCGATGTGGTCCGAGGCTTCCGGGTGGAAGGTGATCGAGCTGGCACCCGCGGCGGCGAAATCGCCGATGAGGCGGTCCACCGGCCGCACCATCAGGTGCACGTCGATGGGAGCCTTGATGCCGTAGTTGCGCAGTGCGCTGCACACCAGCGGGCCCACGGTGAGGTTGGGCACGTAATGGTTGTCCATGACGTCGAAATGCACCCAGTCGGCGCCGGCCGCCAGCACGGCGGCGGTCTCCTCGCCCAGGCGGGCGAAGTCCGCCGACAGGATCGACGGCGCGATGATGTAATCCCTGTTGTGTGTCTGGTTCATGCGGGTTCCCGGACGGGTGGGCGGTGCCGGCCCTGGCGCGGCGAAAAAGGCCAGCAAGAGTACCCAATTGCGCCGTGGTTTTCATGCCCGTCGGCTTCAGCGAAGGCCGGCCGGGCCGATACACCGCCCATGGATATCGGCGCCGCATTCCGCCCCGGACCGGTGCCCGGCCGCTGCCAGCGCACGGGCCTTGCGCTGCTGCTGAGCCTGGCAGCCACCGGGCTGTCGGCGCAGACACCGGCCGATGGCGCCGCCGCCCCTGCCGATGGCGCCGCTGACGGCCAGGCGCCTGCCAGCGCAGCGGCGCCGGCCCCGGCGCCGGCCCTGTCGGTGCCGCAACTGCTGGCCGGGCAACTGCCCGGTGCCGAGGCGAGCTGGCTGCAGGCCGAAGGTGGCGAATTCCTGGTTCTCGAGCGCCGGCCTGTTGACCTTCCGGAGAAGGGCACACTGGTGCTGGT
>CAYGQN010000539.1:0-2506 GCA_964351795.1 uncultured Gammaproteobacteria bacterium | reverse complement strand
CTGGCTCAGCGTGCTCGCGCCCGCGGCCGAGCCCGCGCCGCGCCCGATGCCGTTGCTGCACAGCGCGGGCGGGCGCCTGCGCCTCTCGAGCAAGGGCGCGGCACTGCGCCGGGCCGGCATTCCCGCCCTGCAACTGGTAGCCGAGGGCGTCCACGCAGACCTGGCCGGTGGCCCGCAACCCCTGCGGGACCTCGACCTGACCCTGGACCACCAGGCGGACGGCAGCACCGTGCTGCGGGGTTCGGGACGCATCGGCGACAGTGCCTTCAGTGTCGATGCGGCCGCCGAGGGCCTGGCCGAGCTGGCCGGCACGGCGAACGATGCCAGCCTGCGCGGCAGCGTCCGGCTGACGTCGCCGCGGCTGCTGCTCGGCGACCTGCGGCCGCGGGCCGGCGCCTCACCGCTGCCCGAGGACTGGGCCGGCGAAACACTGGAAGACCTCGACCTCGCCCTGCGCGGCGAGCTCACACTCGCATCAGGAGCCCTGGCCGGGCTCGACCTGGAGCTGGAATCCCTGCGCAGCCAGCTGTCGGTTCATGCGCTGCCGCTGACCGACGCCCGCGCGCAGCTGCACGTCGATGGTGACGGCAGCCTGCAGCTGCGCGATGCGGCGCTGCGCCTGGGCGAGTCGGAGTTGCGCCTGGACCTGGCGCTTCACCCCGACTCCGCCCGCAACCACCTGCGCCTGCACGCCCCGCTGCTGGACTTCGACAGCCTGACGCTGTGGACGCCACCGGACGCCGGCGCGGCGCAGCCGGATCACGATGCCGGCTTCAGCGTGTTCGACCTGCCCTTCCCGAGCATGCGCCACGAGCTGCGCATCGACAGGCTCACCTATCACCGCATGCGCATCGAAGACCTGCAGGCCACCTTGCACACCCGCCCCGATCACAGCGGCAGCATCGACGAGCTTGCCATGGCGATTGCCGGCGGGCGCCTGTCGCTGCGCGGCGAGTTCAATGGCGAGCAGCGCACCCGTATCCGCTTTGCGCCCCGGCTCGAGCTCGAGAACGTGGACCTTGACCAGCTGCTGTTCAAGTTCGAGAACTTCGGCCAGGACCACCTGGTGTCGGAGAACCTGCATGGCCGCCTGACCGGCAACATCGAGGGTGATGTGCTGCTGCATGCCGATCTCACCCCGCTCATCGACGAATCCACCCTGGAGGTGGACATCCTGGTGCGCGACGGCATGCTCGAGCGCTTTGCTCCGCTGGAAGCCCTGAGCGCCTACTTCCGCGACCGCAACCTGGCCCGCGTGCGCTTCGGCGACCTCGGCAACCGGCTGCTCTTCCAGCAGGGCGTACTGGAGATCCCGACCATGACGGTGAACACCAGCCTCGGCTTCCTCGAGCTCTCCGGTCGCCAGGGCCTGGGCGGCGAGGCGGAATACCTGGTGCGCGTGCCCTGGAAGATGGTCACCGGCGCCGGCTTTTCGCGGCTGTTCGGTCGCCGGCGGGACGACGTGGACCCGGACCAGCTGGACGAAATCGAATACCGGGACCCGGAGCGCCGCGTGCGCTTTCTCACGCTGAGTGTTGCCAGCGAGGGCGAGGACTGGCGCGTCGGCCTGGCGCGGGGCCGCTGACAGCCCCGCCCGGGCCGCAGGCGTTCCTGCCCAGGCGCCCGCCGCCCCGGTAATGCGGGGCCACTACATCTGCCGGAAGCGGTGCGCGTAGCGCTTGCTCACGCGCAGGGTTTCCGGCCGGCTGCGCAGGCGCAGGCTGTAGCCGCCACGCAGATCGCGTGAGGCCTCGGCGACTTGCGCGGCAGCAACGATCAGCCCGCGGTGCACCCGCCAGAAGCGCTCCGGATCAAGCTGTTGCTCCAGCTCGCTGATACTGGTGCGGATCACGTGCTCGTCCCTGGCCGTGCGCACGCTGGTGTACTTGTTGTCGGCCTGGAAGTACACCACCGCGGCCACCGGCACCAGGTTCACCGCGTCGCCCTTGCCGGCGCGGATCCACTGCAGGTAATCCGGCGCGGCCAGCGGCTTCAGCGCGCCCAGCAGCCGCGCCAGGGTGTCGGCCGGTGGCGCCGCCTGCTGCAGGCGCTGCACGGTAGCCGCCAGCCGCGCGCTGGTGACCGGCTTGAGCAGGTAATCCACCGCCGCTGCGTCGAAAGCCTGCACCGCGTAATCATCATGGGCCGTCACGAACACCACCCGGGTGCCGGCCGGCAGTGCCGCCGCCACCTCCAGGCCGGTAAGGCCGGGCATGCGGATGTCCAGGAACACCACGTCCGGGCGCAACTGGGCGGCCAGCGCCAGGGCTTCGCGGCCGTTGCCGGCGCTGCCGACGATGTCCAGCGCCGGCCACACGCCGGCAAGCTTGTCGGCCAGGTAGCGACAGAGGTTGGGTTCGTCGTCAACCAGCAGGGCGGTGGGCATGGGGCATCGGCAGGCTGAGTGTCACGGCGACTCCGTGCGGCGGATTGTCGGTAAAGGCGAGTTCGGCCGCCCCATGGTACAGGGCATCCAGGCGGCCGAGCACGTTGCTGATCCCTATCC
>CAYGQN010000538.1:0-2512 GCA_964351795.1 uncultured Gammaproteobacteria bacterium | reverse complement strand
GCCCCAGGCGATGACGCCCGCCGCCCTGGCGGCAAGCCAGGCGGTGGCCCGGGCGGTCACGGACGCGCTGGGTGGTTACGGCCTGTTCGGCGTGGAGCTGTTCGTGCGTGGCGAACAGGTGTGGTTCAGCGAGGTGTCGCCACGGCCGCATGACACGGGGCTGGTGACGCTCATCTCGCAGGACCTCTCCGAGTTCGCGCTGCATGTGCGCGCGGTGCTCGGCCTGCCGATCCCGGCCATCCGCCAGCGCGGCCCGGCCGCCTCCTGCGCCCTGCTGGTGGAGGGCGAGAGCGACGGGCCGGTGTTCTCCGGTCTGGAGGCGGCCCTGGCGATGCCCGACACCCAGTTGCGCCTGTTCGGCAAACCGGCGGTCAGCGGGCGTCGGCGCATGGGCGTGACGCTGGCGCTTGGCGAGGACACCGACGCCGCGCGCGCCACCGCTCGCGCCGCCATGGCCGCCATCGACGTAACCCTTTAGAAACACAAGGAGATCGACTATGCGAATGCTGCACACGATGCTGCGGGTATCCAACCTGGATGCCTCGCTCAAGTTCTACTGCGACATCATGGGCATGCGCCTGCTGCGCAAGATGGACGTGGAAGCCGGCCGCTTCACGCTGGCCTTCGTCGGCTACGGCGAGGAAACCGAATCAACGGTGCTGGAACTCACCCACAACTGGGACACCGACAGCTACGAGCACGGCGATGCCTACGGTCATATCGCCATCGGGGTTGATGACGTCTACGCCGCCTGCGATGCCATTCGCGCCGCCGGCGGCAAGGTGGTTCGCGATGCCGGCCCCATGAAGGGCGGCACGACCGTGATCGCCTTTGTCGAGGACCCGGACGGCTACAAGGTGGAATTGCTGCAGGACCCGGCGCGCAAGGCGGCCTGACCGGCCTTCGCGGTGCCGGGGCGTGCGGGCGCGCGGCACCGCGACGATGCCCGCCGGGGGCGGTGCATGCGGCAGCCCCGGCACGCATCAGGGCCATGCGCCGGGTGGGTCGGCCCGCCGTCAGGCAATTTGACCGCCGGTGCGATTGCCTGCTGTACGATCGGCCCGACGGCCCGCCAGACCGGCTACTCGACGGTGATCGTGATGCGCTCGGAGGTCACCGGCGGGCTGTGCGGCACGTGGGCGTAGTCACCCAGCAGCAACTGCAGGGTGTGCTCGCCCGGTGGCAGGTCGATGACGGTCTCGGTCTGGCCTCCGCCGAAGTGCCGATGCCGCTCGTCCTTCGGTATGGGCTGGCCGGCCGGTGGCAGTTCGGCATCGATGATGAGATGGTGATGCCCGGTGTTGTCCATCTGCGTGCCGGCCGGGGCCACGCCCATGCCGCTCAGGCCGAACACCACGGTGAAGGGGCTGGAAACGGTGGCGCCGTCAACCGGGTAGATGATTCGGGCCGAGGCGGCGGGCCCGCCTGCCGTTGCGGCGGTGCTCAGGGCCGCCAGGGCCGCCAGGGCGGCGGGAACTATCCATCGGGGCATGGGTCAACTCCGCTGATCGGTGGGCCACTGGCGCGACTCTAGCACAGCTGCGCATACCCGCCATGTCCGTGTCGGTTGACCCTGGGCGGGCATTTCACGAGAATCACGCATCCTCTGAAAGCTTGCCATGATCGCCGATCCCCCAGACTCCACATCCGATGCCATTGTCAGCGTGCGCGATTTGCACTTCACGCGCGGCAACAAGGTCATCTTCGATGGCGTCGACATGGACATCCGGCGCGGGAAAATCACCGCCATCATGGGCCCCAGCGGCTGCGGCAAGACCACCCTGCTGAAAATGATCGGCGGCCAGCTCCGGCCGGCTTCGGGGCGGATCACCGTGGACGGCGAGGAGGTCACCGGGCTGTCGCGCTCCGGGCTGCTGCAACTGCGCAAGCGCCTCGGGATGCTGTTCCAGAGCGGAGCGCTGCTGACCGATCTGAACGTGTTCGACAACGTCGCCTTTCCGCTGCGGGAGCACTCCGGCCTGCCCGAGGAGATGATTCGCGACCTGGTACTGATGAAGCTGCACGCCGTCGGCCTGCGCGGCGCCCGCGACCTCATGGCCAGCGAGCTGTCGGGCGGCATGGCGCGGCGCGTGGCGCTGGCCCGTGCCATTGCCCTGGACCCCATGATGATCATGTATGACGAACCGTTCACCGGCCAGGACCCGATATCCATGGGCGTGCTGGTGCGGCTCATCAAGGAAATGAACGACGCGCTGGATGTCACCAGCATCGTGGTGTCACACGATGTCGCCGAGACCGCGTCCATCGCCGACTACATCTACGTGCTCTCGCGCGGGATGGTGGTCGGGGCCGGCACGCCGGAGGAATTGCGCGACAGCGACTCGGAATGGGTCAGCCAGTTCATGCAGGCCCTGCCCGACGGCCCGGTGCCATTCCACCAGGCGGCCCCGGACTACGCCGCCGACCTCGCCCTGGGGGAGGGCCCGTGACAGGGGTCTTCCAGGGGCTGGGTCGCTGGGCGCTGGAGCGCTTCGAGCGCATCGGCCGGGGC
>CAYGQN010000537.1:0-2518 GCA_964351795.1 uncultured Gammaproteobacteria bacterium | reverse complement strand
GGCGCGGCCAGCAGCACGCAGGCCAGCAGCGCGATTGTCGCGCACCGCTTACTCGTCGGCATCATCGTCATCAGCCTCCATCGTCACCAGCCCTTCGGCCAGCCAGGCCTCGTCGAATGCCAGGGGATCGATCCACTCACCCGCGTCATCCTGCCAACGGCCCATGTACTCCAGCAGGGCCGGCGACACCGGCTCCAGGGCCTGCGTCGCCATGCTTGCCGCCAGCGCCAGCGGCCACATGCCACGGCGCATGCTCAACCGGCCCTGTCAGTGGCGTCCAGCCAGCGGTAGAAGGCCAGGTCATCATAGAAATCCAGGGCCTCGTCGGCGCTCAGCAGTTCCGGCGGCGGCACGGCGGGTTCGGTTACGACCAGCGGCGAACCCACCAGCAGCAGCCAGGCCGCCAGGGCGACCAGCCCGGCCGGTGCCAGGCCGAAGGCGCCGGGCGCGCGCCGGCGTGCAGCCTGGCGGCGGGCCGCGCGCAGGCGCACCAGCAGGCTTGCCGGCACCTCGTCCAGCGAGCGGTCCAGTGCCCGGGTAATGCCTGCCTGCAGTTGCTCGTCGTTCACTCCGGCGCTCCGAGTTGTTCGCGCAGGCTTTGCAGGGCCCGCGAGTAGTGGGTTTTCACGCTGCCCTGGGAACAGCCCATGGCAGCAGCGGTTTCCCGCACGTCCATGCCTTCCCAGGCACGCAGCAGGAAGGCCTGCTGCTGGCGCGGCGGCAGGCGGCGCAGGGCTGCCTCGATGGCCGCGCCCTGCTCGCCGTCCAGTACCGACTGCTCCGGTGTCCGGCCCGGTGCGGGCACGGCAGCCATCGGATCGGCATCATCCCCGGCCTCGGCGGGCAGCCAGCCGAACAGCCGCCGACGCAGCGTGCGCCGACGATGCCAGTCGATGATGCGCCGCTGCAGTATCCGGTGGAACAGCGGTGGCCATTGGTCCGCCGGGCGCTGGCCATAGTGACGCAGCATGCGCAGCATGGCGTCCTGGACGATATCCAGCGCTTCCTGCCAATCGCCGGTCGCCAGTTCCGCCATCCGCAGCGCGCGCCGCTCGACGCCGGCAAGAAAGGCTTCCATGGCCTGCTCGTTGTCCAGCGTCTTGCTCCCGACCTGCGCGCCCCGGCGCCGCGGCGCCCGGGGCGATGGATCTGCCCCTCGCGGCGGGGCGGTGTCCGGAATCATGCCCGTGCGGCGTGCCGGGCCGGTGCCAAGGCCTGCACCCGCCGATGATATCGCCCTGCGCCGCCGGGCGACAGCAAAGCGCGCCCATGCCCGATCAGGAAGGCACCGGGCCGGCCTGCGCCGACCCGGTGCCTGTGACTGCCCTGGCGGCCGCCCGTGCTTCAGCGACCATCGCGGATGCGATCGGCCTTGCGGTCCAGGCGCCGGTCGATGCCGTCGCCGCGCCGATCCAGGCGCCGGTCCACCCGGTTACCGGCCACATCGCCGCGGCGATCCGCGCGGTCTCCCTTGCGGTCCAGGTGCGCCGCCAGCCGATCGCGGTCGGCATCAGCCGCCCGGCCGGACAACCGGTCCAGTCGTTGATCGGCCGCATCACCGCGCCGGTCGAGTTTGCGCTCCAGCTGGTCCCCGCGCCGGTCCAGGCGCTGATCAGCGCGATCACCCTTGCGGTCGAGATGATTGGCGACGCGGTCGCGACGCGGGTCGGCACCGGTATCGGCCAGCACCGGGCCGGCGGCCATGACGGCCAGCAGTACTGCGGTCGGAATGCGAATCATGTCGGTCTCCTGTTGTCTTGCAAGCCGGGCGATGTGCCCTGCTCCTAACAACGCACTGCGGGAGAATCGGTTGACCGGCATTGTGTGAACTGGCGCACAAACCCCGTTGCGCCCGGCAAAGGGCGCATCAGTCGATGATGGCGACCGGGGTGCCCTCGCGTACCCGCTCGAACAGCGCAATGATGTCGGCATTGCGCAGGCGCACGCAGCCACGCGAGCCGGGCTCACCCAGTCGGACGTCGTCCGGGCAGCCATGGATGTAGACGTAGCGGTCGTAGGTGTCGACATCCCCGCCGAGGTTGCGCCCCGGCTCGCAACCACGCAGCCAGAGGATGCGCGTGAGAATCCAGTCGCGGCCGGGGTTGGCCGCGCGCAGTTGCGGGGAATAGATTTCCCCGGTTGGCCGACGGCCGACGAACACGGTGCCCGGCGCGGCGCCGGCACCGATGCGCTCGGCGATGACATGCGCGCCGCGCGGCGTGCATTCGCTGTGCATCTTCTCGCCGGGACCGTTGGCGGCGGTGGAACAGGGGTAACTCTCCTGGATCACCCCGTTCAGCAGTACCCTGAGCTGCTGCTCGGCGATGCTCACCTCCAGTGTCAGGTCCGGTGTGCTCATGCAATGACTGCCTCCGCCAGGCCATCCCAGGCGCCGTCGGCGCGCGGCGCGTAGCTGGCCATGCGGTCACCCAGCGCGCACACCACGTCCTCGAACCATAACGGTACGCAGGGCAGCAGCTCGAGTAAACGCCGCTGCAGCGCGTGCCAGTGCCGCGCC
>CAYGQN010000536.1:0-2523 GCA_964351795.1 uncultured Gammaproteobacteria bacterium | reverse complement strand
CCGGTGAATCGTGTCCTTTTCAACAACCCTCGGATGTTGGCAGGCGCCGAGTGCGCCGCCGCCCGGGCCGCTAGCCTGACGGCGTTTCGTAAGTCGCCACGAAGTCGTTGATCTCGTCGAAGCCGACCAGGCTGCAGAAGGTCTTGAAGTCGTACAGCGGCAGCGCCGGGTTCAGCGATGTCCCCTGGTGCTTGAGGTTCAGGAGCGCCTGTTCGATCGCCGCGGCCGCCGCCAGCGCTGTGGTTGCGGGGAAGATGGCCAGCCGGTAGCCGATGTCCGCCAGCGCCGCCTGATCCATGATGGGCGTGTTGCCGCCGTCGGCCATGTTCGCCAGCATCGGCAGGTCGAAACGGGCACAGGCGTCGCGCATCTGCTCGACGCTGGTCGGGGACTCCAGGAACAGGATGTCGGCGCCGGCGTCGGCATAGGCTTCCAGCCGCGCCAGTGCGGCATCGTAGCCCTCCACGGCAATGGCATCGGTGCGCGCGATGACGAGCATGCCGTCGGCGTCGCGGCGCGCGTCACTGGCAACGCGGATCCGGTTCACGCACTCCGCCAGCGGTGCCAGGCGCTTGTTGCCGGTGTGCCCGCAGCGCTTGGGAAACACCTGGTCTTCGATCTGGATGGCGGCCACGCCCGCTGCCTCGTACTCGCGCACCGTCTGGCGCACGTTAACCAGGCCGCCGAAGCCGGTGTCGGCGTCGGCGATGACACCCGCCTCGCTGACGGCGATGAGGTGGCGCAGGCGGTCCAGCATCTGCGTCAGCGTCACCAGGCCGGCGTCGGGCATGCCGTAGGCCGAGGCGGTCAGCCAGTAGCCGCTGGCATAGATGAAGTCGAAGCCGACCTGCCGGGCCAGCAGGGCGGTGATCATGTCGTGGACGCCGGGCGCGAGGATGAAGGCCTCGCGCTGCAGCGCTTCCCGCAGGGATGGTTTGCTCATGTCCGACAGCCTCGCCTCAGGAGAACACCGACAGGTCCTGGGGGCCGCCGCGCTCGATGGCGCGGGCGTAGGCGGGGCGCGACCGCATCCGGTCCAGGTAGGCGCCCAGTGCCGGGTAGCCGTTCATGCGATGCCGGCACTCGGCGAACTCCAGCGTCCAGGCAAGGTTGATGTCGGCGGCGGTCATGCCGCTGGCGAGCAGGTAGTCACGTTCGGCGAGGTAGCCCTCCAGGAACTGCTGGTGACGCTCGATCTCGGCATCGTAGAAGCCGAACAGGGTGTCGTTGCCGCCGCCGGTCCACTGGTAGATGAGGTCGAACACCAGCGGGCCCATCATCGAACCCTCGGGCAGCTCCAGCCACTCCAGGTAGGCGGCGTATTCGGGTGAGTCAGGCCCCACGGCGAGCCGGCCACCGGCCAGCTTGCGGGTGATGTATTCGATGATGGCGTTGGTCTCGCCGATCACCTGGCCGTCATGATCGATGACCGGGCCCTTGCCAAGCGGATGGATCTCGCGCAGGGAATCCGGTGAGCGCTGGGTCTGCGGGTCGCGCGGATGCACGACCACCTCGTAGTCCATGTCCAGCTCTTCAAGCAGCCACAGGATGCGCTGGGAGCGCGAGTTGGTGAGGTGATGCACGGTGAGCATGCGGTTCTCCTGGTCGTGCACGGGCCAGCGACAGGCGGGGCCGGCCCCGGTGCGGGTGAAAGGGCAGGCGCCATCCTAGCAGGCGCGGCCGGTCGTGGCCGCCGCCGAGGGCGCGGCGACGGACGCCGCCGACCGCCCGTGTTGCGCGCCGCGCGTTCGCTGCCGGCCCATAGGGATGGCTTATGACGGCGATAAGAACAATTCATCCCGGCGCCGGCGCAAAGGCATTAGGCTTTGCAGCCACGGCGCGGCAGCGGCAGATGCGCGCTGTCACCACAGGAGCAGGCATGAATCTCAGGGACATGCAGTACATCGCGGCGGTGGCCGAGGAGCATAGTTTCAGCAAAGCCGCCGAGCGCTGTTTCGTGAGCCAGCCGGCGCTGAGCACGCAGGTGCGCAAGCTGGAGGAGTATCTCGGGGTCACGCTGTTCGAGCGTGGCGGCCGGGAAATCCTGGTGACCGAGGTGGGGGCGGCCATTATCGCCCATGCCCGGCGCATCATCCGCGAGAGCGAGCAGATGCTCGCGACCGCCCGCGCGGCCGGCGCCAGCGCGAGCCAGTCGGTGTCCATCGGCGCCTTCCCGACGCTCGCGCCCTACCTGTTCCCCCGCCTCGTGGCGCCGCTGGTGCAGGCCCGCCCCGAGCTGCGCCTGGAACTGGTGGAGGATAAAACCGCCGAGCTGCTCGCCCGGATCCAGGACGGCCGCCTGGACCTGGCGCTGCTGGCCCTGCCCGTGCCGGTGGAGGGCCTGGAGATCCATTCCCTGTTCAGCGAGGAATTCCTGGTCTGCATGCCGGTCGGGCATCCGCTTGCCGGGCGCGACGCAATCCACTACGAAGACCTGGCCGGTGAGGACCTGCTGCTGCTCTCGGAAGGGCATTGCATGCGCGACCAGGCTTTGTCGGTGTGCGCCATGCAGGGGCTGAACTT
>CAYGQN010000535.1:0-2530 GCA_964351795.1 uncultured Gammaproteobacteria bacterium | reverse complement strand
CGTGCCCGAGCGCGAGACGATGCGGATGCGGCGGGGCATGTGAATGTAGCCGGGCATGATGCCGATCTTGCACTCGCCGGGGGTGATCACGCCGGGGCAGTTCGGCCCGATGAGCCAGGTGTCGGGACGCATCGCCAGGCTGGCGCGCACCTTCAGCATGTCGATGACCGGGATCCCCTCGGTGATGCAGGCGATGACGCGGATACCGGCATCGGCGGCCTCGGCAATGGCCTCGGCGGCAAAGGGCGGCGGCACGAAGATCATCGAGGCGTCGGCACCGGTCTGCGCAACGGCGTCCGCGACGGTGTTGAATACCGGCAGGCCGAGGTGGGTTTCGCCGCCGCGGCCCGGCGTCACGCCGCCGACCACCTGCGTGCCGTAGGCGATGGCCTGTTCGGCATGGAAGCTGCCCTGCTGGCCGGTAAAGCCCTGGACGATGACCCGGGTGTTTTTGTTGACGAGAATTGCCATGTCTGTTCAGCCCTTGTTCTTCACTGCGGCGACCACCTTCTCGGCGGCATCGGCCAGGTTATCGGCGGCGGTAATCGCCAGCCCGCTGTCGGCAAGCGCGGCCTTGCCTTCCTCGACGTTCGTGCCCTCCAGGCGTACCACCACGGGCACGCTGACCCCGACCTCCTGCACGGCGCTGATGATGCCGTTCGCGATGAGATCGCAGCGGACGATGCCACCGAAGATGTTCACCAGGATGGCCTCGACCTTGGGGTCGGAGACGATGAGCTTGAAGGCCTCGGCGACCTTCTCGGCGGTGGTGCCGCCGCCGACATCCAGAAAGTTGGCCGGCTCTGCACCGTACAGCTTGATGATGTCCATGGTGGCCATGGCCAGGCCTGCGCCGTTGACCATGCAGGCGATATTGCCGTCCAGCGTGACGTAGTTGAGGTCGAACTCGCGGGCGATGTTCTCCTTCTCGTCTTCCTGGGACGGATCGCGCATGGCCTCGATGCCGGCCTGGCGGAACAGGGCGTTGTCATCGACGTTGATCTTGGCGTCCAGGGCGATGAGGTCGCCACCGGGCGTGACGATGAGCGGGTTGATTTCCACCAGCGACAGGTCCCGGGCCAGGTACAGCGCATAGAGGCCGTGCAGGATCTTCGCCAGCTGCTTGCGCTGCTCCTTGTTGAAGCCGAGCGCGAAACCCACCTGCTGGGCCTGGTAGTTCTGCAGGCCGAGCACCGGGTCGACGGTGAAGGTGATGATTTTCTCCGGTTCGGTGGCAGCGACTTCCTCGATGTCCATCCCGCCCTCCGAGGAGGCCATCACGGCGATTCGACGGTTGGCCCGATCGAGAATCATGGCCAGGTAGATTTCCCGCTCGATATCGCAGGGCTCGGCCACCAGCACGCAGTTGACCGGCTGGCCGGTCGGGGCGGACTGCTTGGTGATGAGCTGCTTGCCCAGCATCTCGGCGGTGATGGATTCCAGTTCCCCGCGCGATTTGGCGAACTTGACGCCGCCGGCCTTGCCGCGGCCGCCGGCATGCACCTGGGCCTTGACGATCCAGTTGTCGCCGCCGAGTTCGGCAGCGCCGGCGAGGGCTTCCTGCACCGAGTGTGCGGGCCTGCCGGCCGGGACGGGGATGCCGAAATCGGCGAAGAGCTGCTTGGCCTGGTATTCGTGTAGGTTCATTGAGTGGGCTCGCGATCGGAAACGTTGCTCACATCGACGCCGCCACAACCGATCGGTCGTGAACCGTGTTGCTCGGGCAGCCTCGACACGGGATGCTGATGACGGGGATGAGTGGGGGATGCAAGCCAAACATGTCCGGCGGCGATGCCGCGCGTGGCATCGTCGGCCCATGGCAATCGGCCTGCCCTCGAATCATTCCCGTACCGCGCCTAATATAACAGTTTCTCGTGCCTTAACGATTCACTCGACTCGAACGCCGCCGGAGCTGCCACCGCCATGGGCCTTATCCGCATCATTGTCCCCGCCATCGCGATCTGGCTCGCGTGGTGGTGGTTTCGTCGCTGGCAGGCATCCCGGCGCCGCGACACGACCGGCACCGGTGCGGAAAAAATGCGCCAGTGCCGCCACTGCGGTGTCTACGTGCCTGCCTCCGCGGCGGTGCATGCCGGTGGGCAGTGGTACTGCTCCGACGCCCACCGGCTGGAATCGGAGCAGCGCTGACATGGACATGCGCGCCCCGGTGAGCGGGCGTTCGCTGGATGCGATCGCCTGGACGGCGCTGCGCTACTTCAATCTCTACCGGATCGTCATCTCCGGCCTGCTCAGCGTGCTGGCCTTCAGCGGCAACCTGCCACCCCCGATGGCCAGGCTGGATGCCACGGTGTTCGGCGTTGCCGCGTTCGGTTATCTCGGCTGCGCGATTGCGGCGCAGGTGCTGCTGGAAAGCCGCGCGCTTGCCTTCGCCCTGCAGCTGTTCGGGCAGATGCTGCTCGACATCGCCTTTCTCAGCCTGCTCATGTACGCCAGTGGTGGCGTCGCGAGCGGCTTCGGCATCCTGCTGCTGGTCGCCATCGCCGGCGGCGGCCTGCTGAGTGGCCGCCGC
>CAYGQN010000534.1:0-2540 GCA_964351795.1 uncultured Gammaproteobacteria bacterium | reverse complement strand
GCGTCGGTGTCATCCTCGGCCAGGTGGTCCGCCACCCCGGACACGCGCGTGTGCACGTCCGCGCCGCCGAGCGCCTCGGCGCTGACCTCCTCGCCGGTGGCGGCCTTCACCAGCGGCGGCCCGCCCAGGAAGATGGTGCCCTGCTCACGCACGATGATGGATTCGTCGCTCATGGCCGGCACGTAGGCGCCGCCGGCCGTGCACGAGCCCATCACCACGGCGATCTGCGCGATCCCCATCGCCGACAGGTTGGCCTGGTTGAAGAAGATTCGCCCGAAATGCTCCCGGTCCGGGAACACTTCATCCTGGCGCGGCAGGAAGGCCCCACCGGAGTCCACCAGGTACAGGCAGGGCAGGTGGTTCTGCGCGGCGATTTCCTGGGCACGAAGGTGTTTCTTCACGGTCAGCGGGTAATAGGTGCCACCCTTGACCGTGGCATCGTTGCAGACGATGACGCATTCGCGGCCGCAGACGCGGCCGATGCCGGTGATGATCCCCGCTGCCGGCACGTCCTCGTCATCGTAGACGCCGTGCGCGGCCAGCTGCGAGAACTCCAGGAAAGGCGAGCCCGCGTCCAGCAGGAGGTCGATGCGCTCGCGCGGCAGCAGTTTGCCGCGGGCCCGGTGCCGATCGCGGGCGCGCTCACCGCCGCCCTCGGCGATTCGCGCCACGGTACGGCGCAGGTCCTCAAGCAGCGCCTGCATGCGGTCGGCATTGGCGCGGAAGGTTTCCGAGCGCGGGTCGATGGTGCTTTCGAGGATGCTCACGTGGTCTCCCCCCGCGGTTGCCTACAGCGTTTCGGCGAACAGTTCACGGCCGATGAGCATGCGCCGGATTTCGCTCGTGCCGCCGCCGATTTCATATAGCTTGGCATCGCGCAGCAGGCGCCCGGTGGGATACTCGTTGATGTAGCCGTTGCCGCCGAGTGCCTGGATGGCCTCCAGCGCCATCCAGGTGGCCTTCTCGGCCGCGTACAGGATTGCACCGGCGGCATCCTTGCGCGTGGTCTCGCCGCGATCGCAGGCCTGGGCCACGGCATAGACGTAGGCGCGGCAGGCGCTCAGCGTGGTGTACATGTCCGCCAGCTTGGCCTGCATGAGCTGGAATTCGCCGATTGGCTGGCCGAACTGCTCGCGCTCGTGCACGTAGGGCAGCACCACGTCGAGGCAGGCCTGCATGATCCCGAGCGGCCCGCCGGCCAGCACGGCGCGCTCGTAGTCCAGGCCGCTCATCAGTACCCGGACGCCGCCGTTGACCTCGCCGAGCACGTTCTCGGCCGGCACCTCGCAGTCCTCGAACACCAGCTCGCAGGTGTTGGAGCCGCGCATGCCCAGCTTGTCCAGCTTCTGGGCGGTGGAGAAGCCGGCAAACCCCTTCTCGATGATGAAGGCCGTGATGCCCCGGGGTCCGGCCTCGGGATCGGTCTTGGCATACACCACCAGGGTGTGCGCATCCGGGCCGTTGGTGATCCACATCTTGTTGCCGTTCAGGAGGTAGCGATCCCCGCGCCGCTCGGCGCGCAGCCGCATGCTCACCACGTCCGAGCCCGAACCCGGCTCGCTCATGGCCAGCGCGCCGATGTGTTCGCCGCTGATGAGCCGGGGCAGGTAGCGCTGTTTCTGCGCCTGGCTGCCGTTGCGACTGATCTGGTTCACGCACAGGTTGGAGTGGGCGCCGTAGGACAGCGCCACCGACGCCGAGGCGCGGCTGATCTCCTCCATGGCCACCACGTGATCCAGGTAGCTCATGGCCGAGCCACCGTATTCCTCCTCCGCGGTGATGCCGAGCAGGCCCAGCTCGCCCATGCGCGGCCAGAGATCCAGCGGGGCTTCGTTGCTGGCGTCGATCTGCGCGGCACGCGGGGCGATCTCGGCCCGGGCGAAAGCCTCCACGCTGGCGCGCAGCATGTCGGTGGTCTCGCCCAGCTGGAAACGCAGGGCAGGGTAGGTGGTGGCCATGGCAGGTCTCCCGGCAGTCAGGTTGACGTTAAGGTTAATTCAGGGTCTTCGGTGTGCGATCCGTTCGCAAGCCTTCGAGCTGGCCCAGGCAACCGGCTTCAACCTCGTTCATCAGGCTCAGGGTTTCCTGGATATCCCGCAGCTTGTGCAGCAGGGCCTCGCGATGCTCCTGGATCCGCCGGCACAGGAGCAGCAGCTGGCGCTGATCGTTGCTGCCGGAAGGATCGTAGAGATCGATGATTTCGCAGATTTCGTCCAGGCTGAGGCCCAGTCGCTTACCGCGCAGGACCAGTTTCAGTCGCACGCGATCGCGCTCATGAAAGACCCGCCGCGAGCCGCAACGCTCCGGCGTGAGCAGGCCCTTGTCCTCGTAGAAGCGGATGGTCCGCGTCGTGATGTCGAACTCGCGCGCCATCTCGGCGATGGTGTACTGCATGGCGGCCGCCCTGTAATTGACGTTAACGTCAACTCTACCCCTGCCGTGGCGGCCAGGCAAGCGCCCCTGCCGGGATGCAGGCGACCCCGGCCGCGCCCTCGTACCGCCCCGATGCCCGGCGCCGGTGGGTAGCGCGCTACCGCCAC
>CAYGQN010000533.1:0-2547 GCA_964351795.1 uncultured Gammaproteobacteria bacterium | reverse complement strand
GTGCCCACTCCGTGCTGGTGCAGGAAGACCATGATCTCGCGGATCACCTTTTGATCCGCCCAGCCCGCGGTGATTTTGGCCGCGCGCATCGGGCCGATCCCTGTAACCTCGCGCAGCCGCTCTGGTGTTGCTTCAATAATGTCGAAGACATCTTTCCCGAAAGCCTTCACCAGGCGCTTGGCGTAGACCGGCCCGATACCCCGGATCATGCCAGAGCCCGGCGGGGTGCGCAGGTGGCGCGGCAACCGGCCGCGGCGGGCGTTATGATGGCCGCTGGCGGGATGAAAAAGGTGCGGGGATGACACAGCCTCACAGGATCATCGTGGTGGGTGGCGGCGCAGGCGGGCTGGAACTGGTGACGCGGCTCGGCCGGCGCTATCGCCGTCGGGACGACGTGCATGTCACGCTGGTGGATGCCAACCATTCGCACCTGTGGAAGCCGTTGCTGCACGAGGTGGCCGCCGGCACGCTCAATTCCAACGAAGATGAACTGAGCTACCTCGCGCACGCGCACTGGAACGGCTTCCACTTCCGCCTCGGCGCGCTGGAAAGCGTGGACCGCGCGGCGAAAACCATCACCGTGGCGCCCTCGCGGGACGTGGACGGCATGGAATACATCCCGCGCCGCAGCTTCGCCTACGACACCCTGGTGCTGGCACTTGGCAGTCTCACCAATGATTTCGGCATCGAGGGCGTGGCCGAGCACTGCTTCTTCCTGGACGGTCGCCAGCAGGCGGACCGTTTCCATCAGCACCTGGTGCGCGCCTGCTACGCCGCCAACACGCAGCACGAGCCCCTGCGCGAGGGCCAGTTGCACGTGGCCATTGCCGGGGCCGGCGCCACCGGGGTGGAACTGGCGGCGGAACTGCATGTGGCCATCCGCACGCTGGTGGAGTTCGGCCTGGAACGCATCGATCCCAAGCGCGACCTGAAAATCCACATCATCGAGGGTGCCGACCGCATCCTGCCCGGCCTGAGCGAGCGCATCTCCGAATCCACCGCCGAGGTGCTGCGCGGGATCGGCGTCGAGCTGCATACCGGCGAGCTGGTCAGCGCCGCCACCGCCGAGGGTTTCCACACCCGCAGCGGCAAGTTCATCCCGGCGGAAATCAAGGTCTGGGCGGCCGGCATCAAGGCGCCGGCGGTGATTGCCGGCATCGACGGGCTGGAGCGCAACCGCGTGCACCAGGTGGTTGTGCGCGACACCCTGCAGGCGGTGGGTGATGACGACATCTTCGTGAGCGGCGACTGTGCCGCCTGCCCCAATCCCGACGGGGAGGGTTTCGTGCCCCGGCGCGCCCAGGCCGCCCACCAGCAGGCCGACCTGCTGGTGAAGTCCATGGCGAAGCGCCTGGCCGGCGAGCCGCTGCCGACCTTCCACTACAAGGATTTCGGCTCGCTCATCAACCTGTCCCACCATTCCACCGTCGGCAACCTGATGGGCAACCTCACCGGCAAGTTCAACGCCAGCATCTCCATCGAGGGCTGGTTCGCGCGCATGGCCTACCTGTCGCTGTACAAGATGCACCAGTTCGCCACCCAGGGCCTGGTGCGCACGGTGTTCCTGTCCATCGCCAACTTCTTCACCCGCACCAGCAAGCCCCGCCTGAAGCTGCACTGAGGCGCTGCGCCGGGCAGCGGCGCGCCCCGGACCAGCCCGGCCGGCCAGGGCGCGGGGCTACGATAGTAAATTTCTAACAAAACAATAAAAAAATATCATTTCCTTAATGAATCGAGTGCCACTAGCCTGTGTCCCATCAAACACAAACCCATCCTCCCAAGGAGACACAGACATGCTTGAGAATCGCGAAGGCAAACGGGTACCGGACGTTGCATTCAATACCCGCATCGGCCACGAATGGGTCGAGCGCAGCTCGGCCGATATCTTCAACGGCAAGACCGTGGTGGTGTTCTCGCTGCCCGGTGCCTTCACCCCCACCTGCTCGTCCTCGCACGTGCCGCGCTTCAACCAGCTCGCGCCGGTGTTCAAGGCGCACGGTGTCGACGAGGTGCTGTGCATCTCGGTGAATGACGCCTTCGTGATGAGCGAGTGGCAGGAGGAGCAGAACGCCCACAACATCGGCTTCCTGCCCGACGGCAACGGCGAGTTCACCGACAAGATGGGCATGCTGGTCGGCAAGGAAGACCTCGGCTTCGGCAAGCGCTCCTGGCGCTACTCCATGCTCGTGCGCGACGGCGTGATCGAGAAGATGTTCATCGAGGAGGAGATCCCCGGTGACCCCTACTCGGTATCCGACGCCGACACCATGCTGAAGTACATCGCCCCGGATGCGCCGGCCCCGCTGAACGTCACCGTGTTCAGCCGCAAGGGCTGCGGCTTCTGCGTGAAGGCCAAGGAACTGCTGCGCGCGGCCGGCATCGAGTTCGAGGAACTGGTGCTGAACCGCGACTACACCGACCGGACCCTGCGTGCGGTCAGCGGCCGCACCAGCTTCCCGCAGGTGTTCATCGGCGGTGAGCACATCGGCGGCGCCGATGACCTGGAAACCTGGCTCAACAGCCGCGACAGCAAGGCGGCCTGAGGCC
>CAYGQN010000532.1:2270-2565 GCA_964351795.1 uncultured Gammaproteobacteria bacterium | reverse complement strand
GGGCGTGTCGATGAAATTCAGCTGGTAGGTGTGCCCGTCGGCGGACTTGTAGTCCAGCGTCACGCTCTGGGCCTTGATGGTGATGCCCCGCTCGCGCTCCAGGGCCATGGAATCGAGTACCTGCTCGGACATCTCGCGCGCGGCAAGGCCTCCGCAATGCTGGATGAAGCGGTCGGCCAGTGTCGATTTGCCGTGATCGATGTGGGCAATGATCGAGAAATTGCGAATGTGCTGCATGTAGTGAGGGTGAACTCCGGAGGGCGAGGCTGCCGGCGGGTGGGCGCGATGCCCACGC
>CAYGQN010000532.1:0-2260 GCA_964351795.1 uncultured Gammaproteobacteria bacterium | reverse complement strand
CTCATGAGTCGCGGATTCGAGCAGGCCCGGACCTTCTACGCCTCGCTCCTGGGTTGGGAGGTCCAAGAGATCCCAATGCCCGACGGCGCCTACACCCTCTTTCAAGCCGCCTCGGGCGGCGCCGGCGGCGGGACCCCCACCCCGGGGTTGTGACCAGATCCCATGATGAGTGGCGCGCGATTCTACGCCAAGGCAGGTCGGGCACCAAACCCGGCCCTCGTACACGATTCGGGCCCGGCCCTGGCCGGGGCGGCACAAACCCGGTCGGCGCCCTACTCCTCCGGCAGCCGGATGGCGAGAAACATGGGTCCGCCGCGGCGCTGAACCAGCACCGGCACGGACTTGCCCGCCTCCAGCGTGGCCAGGATCTCGCCGAGTTGCTGCACCGAGCCGACCTTGCGGTTGTCGATCAGGACGATGACATCCCCGGGGCGGATTCCGGCGCGGCTGGCCGGCCCCTCTTCGACCGACTCCACCAGCACGCCCTGGTCGCCGAGCTGGAGTTCCTCGCGCTGCTCGGGCGAGAGCTCGGCAACGGTGATATTCAGGCGCGTGTTGCGGGAATCGCCCGGCCCGCCGGCGGCATTGACGGCCAGCGCGTCCTGGCTGGGCAACTCGCCAATGCGAACGGTGAGCGTGGTCGGCTCACCGTTGCGGATGATGTCCACGGTCGACTCCCTGCCCACCGGCGTGTTGCCGACAACCGGTGGCAGATCGGCGGACAGGTCGATCTCGCGGCCGCCGAAGCGCACCACGATGTCGCCGGGCTGGAAGCCGGCCGCTTCCGCGGGCGAGTCCGGCAGCACCTTCGATACCAGCGCGCCGTGCGGCTTGCTCATGCCGAAGGACTCGGCCAGCTCGCGAGTGACGTCCTGGATGAGCACGCCCAGCCAGCCACGCGTGACACGGCCGTCGCTGCGAAGCTGCTGGTAGACGTTGTTCGCCACTTCCATGGGAATGGCGAAGGACAGTCCCATGAACCCCCCGGTGCGGCTGAAAATCTGCGAATTCACGCCAATCACCTCGCCGTCGAGGTTGAACAGCGGGCCGCCGGAGTTGCCCGGATTGATGGCGACATCGGTCTGGATGAAGGGCGTGTAGTTCTCGTTCGGCAGGCTGCGACCCTTGGCGCTGACGATACCGGCGGTGACCGTCTGCTCGAAGCCGAACGGCGCACCAATGGCGAGCACCCATTCGCCCACCCGCAGCCGGGTGGAATCCCCGAGCTTGACCACCGGCAGGCCGGTAGCCTCGATTTTCAGCACCGCCAGGTCGCTGCGCTCGTCGGTACCCACGACCTCGGCCAGGAACTCGCGGCGATCGGTCAGGCGGACGATGATCTCCTCGGCGTCGCGCACCACGTGGTAGTTGGAAATCACGTAACCGTCGGCCGAGATGATGAAACCCGAGCCCAGCGAGGACTGCGGTTCATTGCCACCGGGCCCGCCATCACCGAAGAATTTCTTGAAGAAATCATGCAGCGGATTGTCTTCGGGGATGTCCGGCATCTGCAGGCCAGGGGGCATGCCGGGGCCGGAACCGGCCTTCAGGCGGGTCCCGATGTTGACCACGGCCGGGCCCACACGCTCGGCAAGGTCGGCGAAGTCAGGCAGGTTGCGCGCGGCCGCGGCCCCGCTGGTGAAGGCGAGCAGGGCCAGCAGCACCAGGAAAGGTGCGCGCGAGGCGGCAGCGAGGGTCGGTTTGTTCATCATGCAGGGTCCGGGCAGGGCTACGGGACAGGCCCTCATTGTGGCCGATGTTACCCCGGCTGGCTATTGAGCCGCGGCGCTTACCAGCGGATTTGCATAGCTCGGGACCCGCTGTTCAGGGTTGCGGCGGCGCTTGCCGCGGCGCCAGGGGCCGGCCCTGCTCGTCCACGCTGCCGCTCACCGGCAACGGCTGCTCCAGCCAGGCATCCTCGAGGCGGTAGGCATCCAGTTCCTGTCCGCGGGCCTGCCCCGGCGCGGCATCGAAGCGAACAACCTGCACCGGCGGCGTCACCAGCGGTTGCTCCTGGCTGGCCACGGCCGGGCGTTCACCCACGGCACCGTTGTTGATCTGCTGCACACCAATGACGGCCATGGCGGCCACGCTGGCCGCCAGCGCGAAACCGGCGGCCGGCTTCAGGAGCCCCTGCAGCCGTCGCCGCGGTGCCAGCACCGCCGGCTCGTCCGCCACGGCCAGGCGCAGCCGCTCGGCAAAGGCCGGGTCGAGCCGGGCCGGCAGGTTGCCCCGCAGGGCGTCGCCGATCAGGTGGTAG
>CAYGQN010000531.1:0-2572 GCA_964351795.1 uncultured Gammaproteobacteria bacterium | reverse complement strand
ATATCTGGGCAATCGGGTTGGTCTCGATGCGCAGGCGGAAATCCGCTTCCAGCTCGGTGATGATCGCCAGGTGTTCCTCGGTGGCGGCATGGTCGGTGAAGTAATGCTGCAGGGCGGCGCGTCCGGCCAGGCTGAGGCGGCTGTTGGGGGCGGACAGCGCATGCAGGTGGCGCAGCCGCGCGTTGACTTCGGCATCGGTCAGGCCCTGCGCCTTGGCGCCGACGACCGCGGCCGACCACCAGTGCGGTGCGTTCGAAGCGCGCGCGAGCTGTTCCAGCGCCGTGTCTGCCTGCTCGCCGAAACCGGTGACGTACAGCAGGGAAAGGTAGTCCCTGTAGCCGTAGGAGCTGCCGTAGCGCTCGCCGCGCCGGGCCGCCAGCTGCGCGGCACCGGCCCAGTCCCGGTCCAGCAGCGCCAGCCGCTGGGCGCTGGTGATGCTGCCACCCGAGCCGGTGCGGTAGCCGGCGCTCATGGCGTACAGCGGCCGGGCCTGGGCGATGGCACCACGCCAGAACAGCAGGCTGCCCGCCTCGTAGGCCAGGTTCGACAGGGCGACCCGGTTGGCATTGGCGTCGGCATCGAAGGACGGGAATTTCATGAAGGTCGCCAGGGCGTCATCGTACTCGCCGGCCTCGACCTGTTGCTCGCCGAGCAGCCGGTAGACGCGCCATCGGCTTGAGCCGCTTGCAACCGCCTCGCGGGCGAGTCGGGCAACCTGCGCTTTGTCGCCGGTTCCCTCGTAGTAGTCGATCCTGGCCTCGACCAGTCGCGGGTCCGACTGGTAGCGATGGCTGTTCGCCTCGAGCAGTTGCCGTGCCTCCTCGTCCCGGTCCAGCACGTGCAGGGCGCTGGCTCCCTCGTACAACGAAGCCGGATCATCGTGGGCATAGTCCCAGGCCTGTTGCGCCACGATTCCCACGCTGCTTCCCGATCGCCAGTAGCCCCGCGGCGGGAACATCCTGTCAAGTACATCGCTGAACAGGGACCAGGGATACGAGGACAGCAAGGCCCTCGACTCTGGATAGCTGCCGAGCCGTGAAAGTCCTTCGTGCAGTCGATTCGTGAGGGGATTCTGGCTGCCGAAGCGGGCGTTGGCATCAAGCGCGCGTTCGACCGTGCCGGTGACCATGTTGCGCCGCTCCAGGCTGGTGCTTTTCTCGATCAGCTTGTAGCGGGCCAGCGCTTCCACGGCGGCCAGGCCCGGATGCCCGTCAAACGTTGAACGCAGGTTCTCGATGCGACTGAGCGCGCTTGCGGGCCTGCCCTGGGTTTCCAGCTGGAAAATGACGCCCAGGACCGCGCTCGCCTCCGCATGGGCCTGGATGAGCAGCAGCATGTCTTCGGTGCGCAGGCCCTGCCGGGGCTGGCAGCAGTGGCCGGCCTCACCGGCGAGTACGCGCCCGACATGCTCCACGGCAAGCCCGAGTGCGCCGTCGTCCGCGCCATCGCCAACCCCCGTGAGCAGCTTTGCCTGCATGACCTCGGCAAGCGTGCTGCCCTCCAGGGGATAGTGCCGGTCCAGCCAGGCCTTGAGCTCCAGCGTCGGCGGCCGGTACCAGTGCTCGCCTTCCTCGAGTGCGGCCTTGAGCAGGAAACGCCAGTCGCCGACGCCGTCGGTTTGCAGGATGCGCTCGAGCAGCGCCTTGTCGTCGATGCTCTCGGTAGCGGCGCTCAGCAGCCGATAGTGCTCGATGGCTGACATCAGGCGCTCGGCCGCGGACTCGATGGCCGGCTGCTGCGCGAGCATTGCCTCGGCATTGCCGTCCATGAACGCCCTGAATGCCAGCTCCGCCGGGGTACTGGCCTGCGCAAGCCACGGCACGGCCGCCGGGCGGCGATGCAGGTAGAACAGGGCCCGGGCCTTGAGCAGCCGGTAACCGGGCGCCTCCGGTCCGGCCTCGTCCAGCGCCAGCAGCGCCCGCTCGAACAGCCGCTCCCGGGCCCGGGGCAGTACCTGCGGGTACAACATGCCGAGGAACGTCAGCCGCGCGGCGCGCTGCAGGGCAGGGGTGCCAGGGCTGTCGGCGACCAGCGCCGTGAGGGACGCGGGGATTGCGGGCAGCACCGGGCTGTCGGCCACTGCGGCGGCCTGGTCGGGGCCCGCGGGGCGCTCCGGCTCCCGCGGTTCGAGGCCGAGGCTGCGCAGTATGTCCGGCAGCAGGCCGTTGAAGGCTTCCTGTGGCAGTTGTTGATGATCGAAGGGCTGCGCTTCGAATTGCAGGTACTCGACCCCCGTCTGCGCCACCGCGCCGTTGACCCGTGCGATCGTGTGCTTGCGTATGACCAGCGAGAGTGTGCGGCTCCTGGTGCTTGTCTGCGACACCATGGGCTCGATGACAATCCGTGCCCCCGTGGCGGTGATCAGCCGCCGGACCACGGCCTGCTCAGGGATCCGGACCCTCCAGCGCATGGCGTTCTGCACGTTG
The DNA here is from genome assembly GCA_964351795.1 of uncultured Gammaproteobacteria bacterium. Taxonomy (GTDB): domain Bacteria; phylum Pseudomonadota; class Gammaproteobacteria; order JADZEE01; family JADZEE01; genus CAYGQN01. Next base: position 146 of record CAYGQN010000531.1, on the reverse strand, counting down.
AACAGGTCGGCAACCCGCAGGCCGGTGTCATCTTCGATGGCGCCGGCCAGCCGGTGGGCCATCAGTGAGCGCGCTATCGGGTCGAAGCCGAGGGGGCCGCTGGCGAAGGGCAGCACCAGCACGTCCGCGGGCTGGTTCTCGATGAG
>CAYGQN010000530.1:2078-2597 GCA_964351795.1 uncultured Gammaproteobacteria bacterium | reverse complement strand
CATCAACGCCGGGGCGCTTACCGCAAGCGACTACCGGCTCACGCACCTGGGCGGTTCGAATTTCGAACTCCGCCGGCTGAGCGACGGCGTGATCACGGCCATCAACAGCGGCGGGGCCGACAGCTTCAGCACGCCGGTGGTCGATGGCTTCCGCCTGAACATCACCCGGGCCGGCCAGGCAACGCCCGGCGACAGCTTCCTCGTGCGACCGAGCGATGAGCCGGTGGCCGGCACCGTGACGCTGGTGGCCGGAAGTCTCACCAGCACCTCAGGCGCCGGCGTCACCGTGCCTGTCGGTGAACTGCTGCTGGAGAACAACTGGACGGTCACGGTCAACAACGTCACCCGGACGCTGGACGAGCCGCGCATATTCAGTTCCAACCCGACCGCGCTGGAACTCGCACAGCGGCCCTTCAACGAGCCGGACCGGCCCTGGACCAAGCAGGTCACGCTGACGGCCGACAGCGTCGCCGTGAACGAGGGTGCCATTCTCGATGTCAGCGGCGGCGGCGATCTGAT
>CAYGQN010000530.1:0-2068 GCA_964351795.1 uncultured Gammaproteobacteria bacterium | reverse complement strand
CCAGGACATCCTGTTCGGGGCGCCGCAATCGGCTGCATTCGCCCTGGTGCCGCAACAGGCCGATGCCTTCGCGCCGGCGGATGTACTGCGCAGCTTCGATGGGCTGCTCGCCAGCGAGCTGTCCACGGAATTGCCCGAAGTGGACCTCGATCGTATCGGCATGATGGTGGAGATCGGTCCGGGTTCGGACCTGCCGGCCGGTACCTACACCATCATGCCGCGTGATTACGCCCTGCTGCCCGGCGCTTTCCTGGCAACCGCTGTGCCCGACAGCATCGGCTTCCAGCCCGCCGATGCGGGCGTTCGTACCGACGGCGCGGCACTGGTCTCGGCACGTTACGGCGTGGCCGGCAGTGCATCGCGCACGCGCGCCAGCGGGCTTGTGATCGAGACCCGGGAACAGGTGCTGAACCGCGCCGAATACCTGGTGGCCAATGCCAACAGCTTCTTCCTTGACCGCGCCGAGGCACGCGGCGAGGCGGCACCGCAGTTGCCGGTGGATGGCGGCATCGTGGCGATCGCCGCCGGCGCCAACCTTGATCTCCAGGGTGCGCTGGCACCCAACCTGGCGGCCGGCAGGAGCACGCAGGTCGACATCGCCGGCGATGACATCCGCATCGTCCAGGCACGTTCGGCCAGCCCCGCCGGCATCGAACTGCTGGCCGACGGCCTGAACGGTCTCGGCGCCGAGAGCCTGCTGATCGGCGGCCGGCGCGCCATCCGCGGCAGCACGCTGGAACTGGATATCAGCACCGACAGCATCATCGTGGACGGTGACGTGAGCCTCGTCGTTCCCGAGCTTCTCCTGGCCGCGCTGGACGAAGTGCGCGTGGCGGGCGGCGCCAGCCTCGAGGGCCGCGGCGCGGTGCGGGGTCTGGGTGAGATCGGTTTCGCGCCGAATGCCGATGGCAGCGCCCGTTCGCGCGCACTGGTGCGGGTCAGCGGGGACGAGCAGGTCGCCATCACGGGCGCGGGTGCGCCCGGGGGCAACATCACGATCGAAGCGGGCGCCACGCTGTTCGCGGACGGGTCCATCACCCTGGATGCCACCGACGGGGTGCTGGTGGAAGGCGCTCTCGGCACCGACCGGGGCGCCATCGCCCTCGGCACGTCACGCATCTCCATCGGCGCGGTACCGGGCGGCACCCCCGGACTCGTGCTTGCCTCGCTGGACGAGCTGGCCGCGTCGGATCTGCGCCTGAGCAGCACCAGCAGCATCGACTTCTACGATGCGGTGCCGGTGAACGCCGCACTGGAGAACCTGGTGCTCGATACCGAGGCGTTGCGCGGTTTCAACAGCACGGCCACGGTCCGCGCCAGCAACATCACGGTCACGAATACCCGGCCCCGGCCGGCCGTGGTAGCGAACACCGGCACCGGCTCCCTGACCCTCGTCGCCGATGTCTTCACGCTTGGCGCGGGCAGCTACGACTTCGGCTTCGACAGCCTGCGCGTGGACGCGGCGACGGTGCAGGGCAGTGGCGACAGCAGCGTGCTGGTGGGCGGCGACCTGCAGATGCGGACCGACAGCTTCGCGTTGCTCGGTGGCAGCGATCTCGGCATTGACGTGAGCGGCCAGGCTGAACTGCTGCGCCTGGCGCCCGGCACCTCGCCCTACGACCTCAGCGGTTCGACCCTGACCCGGCAGGTGCAGGCGGACCAGCCCCTGGGCGGTGCGCTGGACCTGCGCGCCAGCCGCCTGGCCCTGGACACCACCGTCAGTGCCGCCTCCGGCCGGGTGTCGCTGGCCGCCACCGGCCCGGGTGAGGACCTGGCGCTCGGCAGCCGGGCAATCCTCGACGTCGCCGGCAGCCTGCAGCGCTTCGGCGGCTTCAACTTCGGCACCGCCGGCGGGGAGCTGTCGCTGTCATCGCTGGACGGCCAGCTGCTGATCGACGCCGGCGCACGGCTGGACATCGCCGGCGCCGCCGCCGGCAATGCACGCGAAGGCGTGCAGGGCGGCAACGCCGGCAGCCTGAGCGTCACGGTGCCGGATGCGGAACTGTCCGCGGGCATCGGCAATGCGCTCGTGGCCGGTGTGTGGGTGCCGATGAACGGCGATCGCCAG
>CAYGQN010000529.1:0-2598 GCA_964351795.1 uncultured Gammaproteobacteria bacterium | reverse complement strand
CGGCTAGGGTGTGCGGTTTGCCCGCCACAGCGCATACTGAACGTGTCGCGATGATGAAGTCCAAGCACTTCCCGAAGCCCTGCCTGAGCATCGCCCCCGTGGCGCCTTGCGCCCTCGAACGGCATCGCCTGCCGCGTGCAGCACGCCCGTTGATCGCCGGCCCTGGCGGGCTCGTCGTGGACGGCCGATGAACGACGCTGCGCAGGGTCCCGCATCCCCGTCGGTACCGCCGCCGCGCACGCACACCCACGCCATTGCGCGCTGGATGGTGCGGCCGCTGGTCGGCACGGCCATCACGCCCAACCAGGTGACCACGCTGCGCCTGCTCACGGGGTTGCTGGCAGCGGCGGCATTCGCCCTGGGCAGCACCGATGGCCGGCTCTGGGGCGGTTTGCTGTTCGTGCTGTCCACGCTGCTCGACCGCGCCGACGGGGAACTGGCCCGTATCACCGGGCGCACCTCGCCCGGCGGGCACCGCTATGATCTCGCCTGCGATCTCGCGTCCAACGCGGCCCTGTTCTTCGGCATCGGTATTGGCGTGGCCCAGGGCGGCATGGGCATCACGGCGGTGGTGCTCGGGCTGGTCGCCGGCCTGTCGATTGCGGCGATATTCCGCATCGTGTTCGGCCTGCACGACCACGGCAGCAATCCGCAGCAGGCCTTCGGCGCCGCGTCGCGCTTCGACCTGGACGACGGCCTGTTCCTCATTGCCCCCATCGCCTGGCTGGACCTGCTGCAGCCGCTGCTGCTGGCGGCTGCAATCGGCGCGCCGTGTTTCCTGGTCTATGCGCGGCTGCGCTACCGCCAGGTGCGCCAGGGCGCCGCCGCGGACTGAGAGTCTGTCAATTAATCGTCCACCTGCTGCGCCCGCCGATCCGCGGCTGCGACGACGTTGGCTGCGGCGGATCCTGCAGTGATTCGCTTCAGGAAACGCCCTTGAGTTCGCCACACGCCTTGTCTCGCACGCGGATCGGCGCGCTCGCGACGGCCCGGTTAATTCACACAGGCTGAGGCAGGCCCCTCAGAGCCAGCCCTGGCCGCGGTACCAGGCGACCGCGTCGCGCGCCGACTCGGTGATGTCCCGCGGCTGCAGGCCAAGCTCGGCGAGCGAGGCGGCCGGGTCGAAATGCATGCTGCGGCGGGTGAGTCGCACGCCCGTGACCGTGGCCAGGGGCATTTCGTTGCTGACGTGGTCGGCCCAGCGCTCGCTGACCCAGGCTGCCGCCAGGGCCAGGGGGTAGGGCACCCGCCAGCGCGGGGGCTTGCGGCCGCAGACCGTGGCCAGCATCCGCAGCCAGTCCGACAGGCGCACATTGACGTTGCCAAGCAGGTAGCGCACCCCGGGCCGGCCGCGCTCCAGCGCACGCACCATGCCGAGGGCCACGTCCCGTGCATCGATGAGATTGAAGCGGCAGTCCAGGTAGGCCGGAATGTCGCCGCGACAGAAGGCCACGGCCATGCGGGTGGGCGGGGTCAGGTTGCGATCCCCGGGGCCGACCGGCAGCGTTGGCGCTGCCACCACCACCGGTGCGCCCCGGGCGGCGAGTTCGAAGGCGAAGCGCTCGGCGCGGTACTTGCTGAGGCAGTAGGGGCCGACGATGTCGGCCTCGCTCAGGGTCAGTTCCTCCACCGCGATCGGGGCGTTCTCCGCGGAGCTGAGAATGCTCTCGGTGCTGGCATACAGCACCCGGCCGGCGCCGAGTTCCAGCGCGGTCTCCAGCACGTTGCGGGTGCCGCCATGGTTGATGCTGTCGAACTCCGCCGGCCGGCGGCGCCACAGGTTCGGGTCCGCCGCCAGGTGGTAGACCCGGGTGGCGCCGGCAAGCGCAGCCCGCAGGGCCGCACGATCACGGATGTCGGCATGCAGGACTTCCACCCCGGCGTCGGCCAGGTGCGCTACGTGCGCACCGGGCCGCTCGATGACGCGCACTGGTTCATCCATGGCCAGCAGCGTGTTGACGAGGTGGCTGCCGATGAACCCGGCGCCACCGGTGACCACGTTCATCGCGGTGTGGCGCCGGGCAGGGCTGCGGCGACGGCGCGCAGGTGAGCACGGTCGGGCGCCAGGTGCTCGCGATCGATGCGGTTCACCAGCGCCAGTGCCGCGCGGTTCAGCGGGCAGGGGAAATCACCGGCCAGGCGCACCAGGTGGCCATTGTAGGCATCGATCTCGGTACGGCCGGTGCCGATGTCGGGCGCCATGGAGCAATACGTCCCGCGCAGCGACGGCCGGAATGACATCGCCATCAGGTGCGGCAGCCAGGGTGTGCTCAGGATCCGCTGCACCGTGTCCGGGTGGAAGGGGCCGATGCGCGCCAGCGCGATGCCGGCCTGCTTCAGGATGGCATAGTTCTCCTTGAGCATGGCGAAGAACAGCGTCTTGGCCAGGCGGTCGGTCAGCAGTTCACCGTTGTCCACGCCGGCCGAGGCGGCCAGCGGTGAAATGGCCGCGTTGTACATCAGCTTGGTGGCCTTGTAGGGGCGCACGTCCTCGACCACCTCCACCGGGAACAGGCCGCCGGCGGCAATCGCGGCGCCGAGATCGGCCATGCCCTGCGACTGGCGCGTATTCGGGAACTGGCAGCCGAGCCCGGGCGT
>CAYGQN010000528.1:0-2610 GCA_964351795.1 uncultured Gammaproteobacteria bacterium | reverse complement strand
GGCCGGCGGTATAGATGCCGGTGACCGCGGTCACCGGCATCTATACCGCCGGCCTTGCCAGCATCAAGGAAATCGCCGAGAGCAAGTAGGCCGGCGCGTGCTTGCCTGTTCCCCGCGGGCGGCGCGCCGCCGTGCGCCCGCCCGCGGCCTTCTCGTCGCCGGCCTGATGGTACTGTCCGCGGCCAGCCTCGCAGCGCCGCTCGCCTGGGTCAGCAATCAGGGCGCCGACAGCGTCACTGTCATCGACCTGGCCGACAGCAGCATCCGTGGCACGCTCGCCGTGGGCAAGGATCCGGCCGGGGTCGCCGTGCTGGCCGATGGCTCCCGCGTGTTCGTCAGCAACGCCGGGGACGGCAGCGTCAGTGTCATCGACCAGGCGGCCGGCCGGGTGATCGACACGGTGGCGGTCGGTGAAGGCCCGCTCGGTATCGCCGCCGACCATGCCGGCGAACGTGTCTACATCGCCGACTGGTACCACGATCGCCTGCACGTGCTCGATGCACGCAGCCTGGCGCAGACCGCGGTCATCGCTGTCGGGGATGCCCCCTCGGGCGTGGCCGTCAGCCCCGACGACCGCCTCGTGCTGGTGGCCAATCGCGACGCCAACGATATCAGCGTCATCGACGCGGCCTCCCTGCAGACCCTGGCCCGCATCGGCGTGGGCACAGCACCGTTCGGGGTGAGCTTCAGCGCCGACGGCAAGTCCGCCTACGTGGCCAACGTGCGCAGCAACGACATCAGCGTCATCGATGTGGTAGCGCGCCGCGAGAGCGCCCGTATCGGCGTCGGTACCATGCCCTACGCCATCGCCGTGGACGCCCGGCGGCAACGCCTGTTCGTGACCAACCAGCACGACAGCACGGTAAGCGTGGTGGATCTCGCCACCGACCGGGCCACGGCAACCATCGATGTCGGGGACTATCCGGAAGGGATCGGCATCGATACGCCGGGGCGGCGCGTCTACGTGGCCAACTGGTTCAGCAACACCCTGAGCGTCATCGACGCGGACACGCTGGAAGTCATCGGCGAAGTCGACACCGGTGACGGTGCCCGCGCCTTCGGCAAGTTCATCGGCCCGCCCTGAGTCCGGGCGGGCCCTCGCCGGCAGAGCCCCGTGGCGCGCCCGGGCCCGTCATCGGACAGGGGCGCCAGTGGCTGCATCGACATAGCCGGCCCTGCCCCGCGCCGGCCAGCCGATCACCTCCCCCGCTCCGCTGGCGCGCGCCGCGGCCCGCCAGCCGGCATCAGGCACCGCGTGTCATCGCGCGAGGCCGGCGGTTGTCACGCAGGCCGCCGCCCGGTGCCCGGCGTCGCACGGTCGTTCGCCGCTGGCAGCGGCCCGCCTGCCCGCGCCGCGCGCGACTGCGCATTGCCGTGCAGGCCGGCGGCGCGCGCCGGGGCGCTAGCCGGCGTCGGCCGCCAGCCCGGCCGCCACCCCCTCGCGATAACTCGGGCAGGTCGGGACCCAGCCGGTTGCAAGCCGGGTCGGAGTGTTGTCGCAGCGGCGCGAGTCCCGCGACGCGGCCGCGGGCTCGAAGCGCAAGGTCGCACCGAGGCTCGCGGCCACAAAGCCGTAGTAGTCGCGGCGCCGCACCGGCTCGTCATCCACGCCAAGACTGATCGCCGGTGGAGCATCCATAGAGCCGAGTCGGTACACCAGCGCCGCGGCGTCGTCGATGTGGACGAGGTTGAGCCAGGCATCCGGATCGCCGGTGACCGCCTCGCCGCGCGCCAGCGCAGCGGCGCCGATGATGCGGCCCGGCCCGTACAGCCCGGCCAGGCGCACGATCGCCAGCGGCAGGCCCCGCGCCTGCCACCAGGCCTCGATGGCAAGCTGCCGCTCCGCCCGCGGGCCCTGGCCGGCCGCGGCGGAGCCGGCATCGACCCGGGCGCCGCCCTGGTCCCCGTACACCACGGTGCTGGAACTCAGCACGACCCTGGCCGGCGGGCCGGCCTCCAGCAGGGGTTCGAGGCTGTCAAGCGCAGCCTCCACCCGGCCCTCGCCGGCCAGCGCGCCGGGCGGCATCAGGAAATACAACACCTGCGGTGCCGCCGGCCAGTGCCGGGCCGTGGCTGCGTCCGGCGCCCGCGGCAATGCCAGTTCGATCACCTCGAAGCCGTCCGCACGCAGGGCCTGCGCGCGTGACCGGCTGCGCGTGGTGACCGTGACGGCGGCACCGCGAGCGGCCTCCAGCATGGCCACCCGGCGACCGAGATAGCCGCCACCTGCCACCAGAACCCGCCGTTGCGTGGTGTTGTTCATTGTGTTTGAATCACGGCCCTGTTTCGCGGGCGACCGCCCGGCCCGCCCGGGCAGGCCCGCCATCCGATAATCTGCCGCATCTCCGGCCGACTGCCCTTACCAACACGCGCAGCCTGGAACGACCGCCGGGTGAACGGCACCGCTTTTCTCTGCAAGGGGCGATATTGCATGAACATCTACGTGGGGAATCTCGCTTACGAGGTTGACAGTAAACAGTTGCGCGAGGCCTTCGAGGCCTACGGGGTTGTCGAGGACGCCGAGGTTATCATCGATAGGCGCCGCAACCGATCACGCGGCTACGGCTTCGTGCGCATGGCCAGCGACGAAGAGGGCCAGCGGGCGATAAC
>CAYGQN010000527.1:0-2617 GCA_964351795.1 uncultured Gammaproteobacteria bacterium | reverse complement strand
GCCTTCCGCTTCGATCCTGTCAGTGGCCAGTGTCGCTGCCCGGCGGACAAGGCGCTGTGGTTGAAGAGCGAGCGCATCGACCACAACGGGCATCACAAGCTGTTCTTCGAAGGGCGCCTGACGGACTGCCGGCACTGTGCGCTGAAGGCCCGCTGCATGCGCCGGCCGGACGCGGCCGACACTCGCAAGGGGCACGGGCGGCAGGTGTCGTTCATCATCGAGCGACGCGCGGGCGCGACCTACACGGACTGGATGAAGCAGCGCGTGGACTCACCGCACGGCCGACAGGTGTACAGCCATCGGATGTCGGTGGTGGAGCCGGTGTTCGCCAACATCGGCACGCAGAAGGGGCTCGGCCGTTTCTCCCTGCGCGGCACCGGCAAGGTCGACACCCAATGGAAGCTGTTCGCGCTGGTACACCACATCGGGAAGCTGGCTGCGTAAGGCCCGACGGGGCCTTTTATCGCCCTGAATCCAGCCCCGAGCGGCCTCATCCGGCCGCCGACCGGGTGTTTCTACAGGCTCGTTAGAAGCCAGCCCAAACCTACCTCTGGCGTGAACTTCTGTGATGGTATATTTTCTATACCATGTGCGAATTCGAGTTTGATGAGCGGAAGAGCGAGGCAAATCTCCACAAGCACGGGATCGACTTTGTGGCTGCGCAGGCACTCTGGAACGATCCGTATCTAATCGAGATCCCGGCAAGGACCGAGGACGAACCGCGAGTCATCGTCATTGGCCGCATTGCTGGGCGGCATTGGTCGGCGATTGTCACGCCGCGCTTGGGGAGGGTGCGGATAATTTCAGTGCGACGCGCCCGAGCCGAGGAGGTGAAAATTTATGAAGGCTAAGAAACTAGACCGAGATTTCGATACTTCGAAAGACATTACTGAATCCCTGGACCTCTCGAAGGCCCGTCGACCGAACCTGGAGCAGCGTAGGGTCAACGTCGATTTCCCTACCTGGATGATCGATTCCCTGGATCGTGAGGCTGGTCGCTTGGGGGTAACGCGGCAGTCGGTCATCAAGATGTGGCTGGCAGAGCGGCTAGAAAAGCTGGCTTCCAACCGCGTCGAGACCGACACTTGAGCGCTCGTGCTTTCGAGGGCATTCCAGTCGTCGCCGTCAAGCGCGGATCATTGTGCCGTTAGAACGCAGCCCAAACCGACCTATGGCGTGAACTTCTGCGAGCGTAATGTTCTTTGAAGAAATTCCTTGGCATCGTGATCATCCTCTCAGGGGTTTTCGGGGGCGCAGGTAGCTTGTGGTTGTTGCACCATAAGTACCTGGTCGGGCACCTGTACGAGAATCATGCTGCCCAAATCTCGGATGGGCGAATTTCCCAAGAGCTGTATCGACAGGAATCACTACTGGCATGGCGCGACTTGACCATGCATCTCGGTTTGCTCGTCGCCTCGAGCTCGCTGGTGTACCTGGGCGGAACGCTATCCAGACGCAAGACGCCGCCCGGCGCGCCGGGAGACCGATAGAGCAGCGCCTGACAAGCGGCTGTGAGCCGCGGGCTGCCGGCGGCTACACGGTTCCGCGATGGCCGGTGGGCGGTTTTGCGCTCGCGGCCTATTCGCCGATGAGGACCTCGCTGCGATAGTGGCCGCGGCCGTCGGCTGCAAGGCGTGGCGCCAGCCATTCGAGCGCTTCGCGCATGCCGTCGGCAAGGCCGAAAGGTGGGTTCACCACCGTCATCACCGAGCCCCGCATTCCGCGCTCGGCCGCCGGCAGGTTCAAGCCCAGTTCGAAGTGATGCACCCTGCGCAGTCCGCAATCCCGCCACGCCTGCTCCATGCGGTTCGCCTGGCGGGGATCGAGGATGGGCCACCAGGCCAGGTATACGCCGCTGGCAAAGCGGCGATGCAGGGCCTGCACATGCCGGACCACGGCATCGTAGTCGCCGCGGTTCTCGTAGGACGGGTCGATGAGCACCAGGCCGCGACGCTCGACCGGCGGCATGAGGGACAGGCTGACTGCAAACCCGTCCGCGTCGTGGCAGACGAGGTTGCGCGGACCAGCGAAATGCCCGCGGAGTGCGCTGAACTCGCGTGGGTGCAGCTCGCACAGTTCCAGCCGATCCTCCGCACGCAGCAGGCGCCGGGCGAACCAGGGCGAGCCCGGGTAGTGCTGGAGGCTGGGGCCGGGGTTGAGCTCGTGCAGGAGCGACAGCCATGCGGCAACCGGTGCCGGCGCGTCCTGGGCCTGCCAGAGTCGTCCCACGCCGCTGGCGGCCTCCGCCGTCTGGCGGGCCTGCGGGGTGTCCAGCCGGTACAGGCCGGCGCCGGCGTGGGTGTCCACGTAGCGCAGGCCCGCGGGCTTGCGGGTCAGGCAGGCGAGGGCGTTCACCAGGACGACGTGCTTGAGGACGTCGGCATGGTTACCGGCATGAAATCCGTGGAGATAGCTGAGCAAGGTCGGCGCGGAAGGGGGGCTGGCCGCCGTTCGCGGCGTGGCCATTGTAGCGCTGTTGCCGTGGTGTCAGTGCCGGCCGCCGAGCGGCGGGCCCAGGCCAATTCCGGCGAATACGCCGAAGGGGGACGCGGCAATCGCGGCTGAAGCCGCTCCTACGGGGGCCGGGGTGGCAGTCGCGGGTGAAGACGCTTCTACG
>CAYGQN010000526.1:0-2634 GCA_964351795.1 uncultured Gammaproteobacteria bacterium | reverse complement strand
GCATCAGCCCCGCCCGGAATCCGCGGCGTGGCTGATGCTGCCGGCCGGCCAGGGGCTTACCGGCGCCTGCTGGGCCATGTCCGGCCCTATGCCGGCACCTTCGCCCTGGCGCTTGTGGCCATGCTGGCGCTGGCGGCGACCGAGCCGCTGCTGCCGTGGCTGCTCGGCACCGTGCTGGACGAGGGCTTCATTGCCGGGCAGTCCCGCATCCGCTGGTTCGCACCGGCCTTCATCATCGCGCTGTTCGCGGTCAAGGGCGTGCTCAACTACGCCAGCAGCATCGGCCTGCACTGGGTGGCCCAGCGGGTGGTCATGGATCTCCGCGCGGCCATGTTCGCAAGGCTGCTGCTGCTGCCGGCAGGCTTTTACGATCACCACGCCTCCGGCACGCTCATCTCCCGTCTTACCTACGATGTCACGCAGGTGGCCCAGGCCGCCACGCGCGTGCTCATGGTGGTGGTCAAGGACAGCTTCACCCTGGTGATCCTGGCGCTGTACATGCTCTACCTGCAGTGGCAGCTGGCATTGATGGTGCTGGTGCTGGCGCCGCTGATGGCCTGGACGGTGTTCTCCATCAGCCGGCGGCTGCGCAGCAACAGCCGCCGCGTGCAGGAGTCCATGGGTCAGATCACGCAGGTGGCACAGGAGGCCATAGAGGGACACCGGCCGGTGAAGATCTTCGCCGGCCAGGACTACGAGACGGCACGCTTCGGCCGCGTCATCAACGACACCCGCAAGTACATCATGAAGGTGGTCATGGCCTCGGCCTCGAACGTGCCGGTGGTGCAGCTCATCCTCGCCTGCGGGCTGGCGGCGGCGACCTGGGCGGCCCTGCTGCTCAATGGCATGGGCCGCATGAGCGCGGGCGAGTTCGTCGCCTTCATGACCACGGCCGTGCTCCTGTTCGCGCCGGCCAAGCGCCTGACCGGCATCAACGAACACCTGCAGCGTGGCCTGGCGGCGGCGGACAGCGTCTTCGGCCTGATGGACGAGCCGCCCGAGCCCGATGACGGGCGAGCGCAGCTGGGCGATACCCGCGGCGCGCTGCGTTTCGAGCGCGTGTCGTTCACCTATCCCGGCAAGGACGTGCCCGCGGTGGACGAGGTCAGTCTCGACGTCGAGGCCGGCACCACGGTGGCCCTGGTGGGCGCTTCCGGTGGCGGCAAATCGACGCTGGTCAGCCTGGTACCGAGGCTGTACGACGTCGATGACGGGCGCATCCTGCTCGATGGCACCGATATCCGTGAGTTGTCGCTGGCCAGCCTGCGCGGGGCGATTGCCCTGGTGAGCCAGGACGTGGTGCTGTTCAACGACAGCATCGGCAACAACATCGCTTACGGCGCGCTGCGCGGTGTGGAACCGGCCGCCGTGCGCGCGGCCGCCGGTGCCGCGCACCTGCTGGAGTTCGTCGATGCCCTGCCGGAGGGGCTGGACACCCTGGTCGGGGATCGCGGGGTTCGCCTTTCCGGCGGCCAGCGTCAGCGCCTGGCCATTGCCCGCGCCATTCTCAAGGACGCGCCCATTCTCATCCTCGACGAGGCCACGGCGTCCCTGGACAGCGTTTCGGAACGTCACATCCAGGACGCCATGGAGGCGCTGCGCAGGAACCGCACCTGCCTGGTCATCGCCCACCGGCTTTCCACCGTGGAGAGCGCCGATCGCATTGTCGTGCTGGAGGGCGGGCGGATCATCGAGCAGGGCAGCCACGCAGCACTGCTGGCCGCCGGCGGCGCCTATGCGCGTCTGTATCACACGCAGATGGGGCGCGCCGCGACCGCCTGAGGGCGGCAGGCCGGGCCATGTGCGTGCATCACGACGGGCTGCCAGGATGATGGCCGGGCCACGCCGGCACGCCGGCGCCCTGGTGCTGGTGGCGGCCTTCGCGGGCCTGACCGCCTGCGAGCAGTCCGGCCCGGCCTTTCCCGAGGGCACCAGCATCACGTTTCCCGGTCGTGCCAGGGTCGAGGAGGATCGCGTGAACCTCGACAGCATGCCGGCCACGCGCGTGCTGATCCGCTCGCGCCTGCATCGGCAGGGCGAGGCCACGCTGGTGTTGATGGCCAGCGAGCAGGTGATGCTGTTCCGCGGCGATGAAGCGGCCGCGGATGCACCGGCGGCGGTGGCTGATCGCCTGCTGCGCGCCTGGGATGAAGGCCGCGTGATGCCGCAGTTCACCCTGCTCGACAACAGCGACTTCCCGACGCCGGCGGGCCGCGGGCGGGAGGCCGTCCTCGATGCCGGCGAGGACCGGGTGCGGGCCCGCTTCCTGCTGAACGAGCGCCCCGATGCCGCCCTGGTGGTGGCCACCGTGATGATCATCGGCCCGCCGGCGCTGCTGCGCGGCGGGCTCGCGGACGCCTTTCTCGATTCCTTCGCCTTCCAGCGCCTGCCGCCGGGCCTGTCGCTGCAATCCCTGGCCGGACCTTGAGGCCCCGGGCGTGCCGGTGCCTGCAGCCGACGGGTGCCGGCGATGGCATTGCGGCGACATCACCCGGCACCGCTGCGGCGCTGATGTCGCGGTGCGCCGTATCGGTTGCCGGCCCTGCGGGCGTATGTCGATGCTGCCGCCGGCGGGGTGATTAGTCGGCGATGCGGTCGCGGCCGCCGTTCTTGGCCCGGTACAGGGCCTCGTCG
>CAYGQN010000525.1:2411-2636 GCA_964351795.1 uncultured Gammaproteobacteria bacterium | reverse complement strand
GTCACCATCCAGGCGCAGATTCTCGATCGCCTGCGCGAGGCGGCCGCGGCGGTGGGCTCGGCCGTGCTGCTGGCCACCCAGGACCTCGGCATCGTGGCCAACTACTGCGACCGCGTGGCCATCATGCACGAGGGCGGCATCGTCGAGGACCGCGCCGTGCGGGCCTTCTTCCAGGCCCCCGAGCACCCCTGGAGCCGGCGCATCCTGTCACTGCAATACGCGCCC
>CAYGQN010000525.1:0-2311 GCA_964351795.1 uncultured Gammaproteobacteria bacterium | reverse complement strand
GACAGTGCCGACAGTGCCGACAGTGCCGACAGTGCCGACAGTGCCGACAGTGCCGACAGTGCCGTGGCGCCGGCCGGCGTCCTGCTCAGCGTGGACGGCCTGCGCAAGACCTTCCGCGTGCCCGGCCGGGCGCAGCCGCTGGTGGCGGCCGACGATGTGCGCTTCCACGTCGGGCGCGGCGAGTGCGTCGGGCTGGTGGGCGAGAGCGGTTCGGGCAAGACCACCGTGGGCCGCTGCCTGCTGCGCCTGGAGCAGGCCGATGCCGGCAGCGTGCACTTCGATGGCAGCGATCTGCTGGCGCTGGCGCCGGCGGCCATGCGGGCGGCCCGCGCCCGGCTGCAGATCGTGTTCCAGGATCCGCTGGATGCCATGGACCCGCGCTGGACGGTGGCGGCGATCATCCGCGAGCCCCTGGACCTGGTCACCCGACTGTCGCGGCGCGAGAAGGACGAACGGGTGGCGCAGATGATGGCCGCCACCGGCCTGCCGGCCAGCCTGGCCGGGCAGCGCCCGAGCGCCTGCTCGGCCGGCGTCCAGCAGCGCATCGCGGTGGCGCGGGCGATGGTGACGCGACCGGATTTCGTGGTGCTGGACGAGCCGACCTCGGCGCTCACGCCAGAGACCACCATCGACCTGCTGCACCTGCTGGCCGACCTGCGCACGCGCTTCGGCCCGGCCTACCTGCTCATCTCCCACGATCTGACCAGCATCGGCCACCTGTGCGACCGGGTCATCGTGATGTACCTGGGGCAGATCGTGGAGGAGGGCAGCACGGCACAGATTTTCCGCTCGCCGGCGCATCCCTACACGCGGGCGCTGATCGGCGCGCATCTTGCACCCGTGCCGCCCGCCGCCGAACGCCGGGCAGCGGCCGGCGTGCGCCTGAGCGGCGATATCGCCGCGGCGCGTGTGGCGGGGGCCGGCTGTTACCTCGCGCCACGCTGCCCGGCAGTGCTGCCGCGCTGCCACGAACAGCCGCAGGCGCTGGCCACGCTGGCCGACGGCCGGCGTGTGCGCTGCTGGCGGGCAGAGGATGGCAGCCTGCCGGCCGTGGCGGTGAGCGAGGCCTGAGCCAACGCGCCGCGAGGGGGGCGATGCTGCGGGACGCTGGCCGCGCAGGGACAGTCATCCCTTGGGACAGCGGCGGGTTGCGGGCGACGCCGGCCGGCAAGGCGCCCGCGATGTTCCCTCATCGCAGGGCCGGCAGACTCCAGCTTCAGCCGGGTCGGCCGTCCACGCGCGGGCTGGCAAGCATCGGCAGGTAGGCGACCGCGAACAGGCTGAAGCCCAGCATCCAGCAGGCCTGGGCCAGGCCCACGCCAAGCGCGTAGGACGCCGGCAGAAGCAGCGGCAGCAGCACGCGCGCGAGTACGCCTGCCGCCAGCAGGGCCAGCGCCGGTGCAAGCAGGGCCGGTGGCTGGCGGATGTCGCGGCCGGTGTGCCCGAGTGACACCCGCGCCATCATCACCAGCGTGGCCAGGCCAATCCCGCCCGTGGCGAGGGCGTGCATGGCCAGCGTCCGCGGAATCGCGAACCAGGGCGCCAGCGCATACAGGATGAAGCCCGCCTCGATGGCCAGCATGGCCAGGTACAGCCCCCACAGCAGCGGCCGACGCCACAGCGCCGGGGTGTGCCAGGCCGCCAGGCGGATGGCATTGAAGCCGGCAACGCCAGCGGCCGCCACGGCGGCCAGGCGGGGCGCATCGCCGAGCAGTTCCGCCACGAAGAACGCCAGGAAGCACGCGAGGCTGGCGCGGGCGGCCAGCGGCCGATCGTTGATGCGCACCGGTACATCCACCCCGCGCTCGATGAAGCCCGGCAGCACCCGCCCGCCGATGGTGAGCACCAGCGCGACGATCAGCAGCAGCGCCGCGTACAGCGCGGGCCGGGCGGCGCCTGTCCACAGGCCGAGTTCGCCAGCATAGAAGGCCGCGTTGGCAACACCCAGCAGCACGAGCTTTGCGAGGATGCCGGCCTGGCGCCACTGGCGGGCCCGCAGTACTGGTACGGCCACCGCCAGCAGCAGGCCGAGGTTGAAGGTGAGATCCGCCACGGCCGCGGCCGGCAGCATCCCGGGCCCGGCTGCCATCAGCACGCGCCCGACAAGCCACGCCGCCACCAGCGCTGCCAGCGGCATGCCGCTGGCGGTCGGCAGGCCGGTCCAGGTGGGCACCGCCGTCAGCAGGAAGCCGGCGATGACGGCCATCGCGTAGCCGAACAGCATTTCGTGGGCATGCCATTGCACGGCCGCTACCGCGCCCACCGGCCAGCCGGCGAACCAGGCGCCGGCCCACAGGCCCATGGCCAGCAC
>CAYGQN010000524.1:0-2640 GCA_964351795.1 uncultured Gammaproteobacteria bacterium | reverse complement strand
CCGAGGCCGAGGCCATCGGCCGCGACCCGGTAGCTGTCCGGGTCGCGGCCGATGGCCTCGGCCTCGGCGCGCAGCTCGGCGCAGGCGCGCTGGCCGAAGGCGATGTTCGGAAAGAAGGCGAAGATGAGTTCCGACCACTGCACCGCAAAGCGCCGGCCGCGGCCGCTCTGGCCGGCCTGGACGATGACCGGGTGGCCCTGCGGCGAGGGCGGCACCGTGAACGGCCCGCGCGATTCGAAAAAGCGGCCCTTGTGGTCCAAGCGGTGGACCTTGTCCGGGTCGGCGAACACGCTGTTGACCTTGTCCAGTACAAGCGCATCCGGCTCCCAGGCGCCCCAGTGCCCGAGCACGACCTCCATGAACTCGTCGGCGCGGTCGTAGCGCTGGTCGTGCGGCGTGACCTCGTGGCGGCCCATATTGTAGGCCTCCGAGTCATTCAGCGAGGTGACCACGTTCCAGCCGGCGCGGCCGCCGGTCATGTGATCCAGCGTGGCGAAGGTGCGGGCGATGTGGAAGGGCTCGAAATACGTAGTGGACAGGGTGCCGGCGAGGCCGATGTGGCTGGTGACGGCGCCCATGGCCGCGAGGATCGGGATCGGGTCCATCTTCACCACCCGGATACCGTTGCGCACGGCCTCGGCGTGGTCGTTGCCGTAGATGTCCGGCATGGCCAGGCGATCATCGAAGAACAGCAGGTGGAAACGCCCCGCTTCCAGGGTTTTCGCCACGCGCTGGTAGTACTGCGGGCTCAGGAAGTCGCTGGCGGCGTCGGGATGGCGCCACGAGGCCGGGTAATTGCTGCAGTTCTGCGCTTGCAGGAAACCCACCAGCGCCATCTGTCGTTCCGCCATGTCCGCCATCCACGTTTTCCGGTGGCGCAGAGCTTAACGGCCGGCCCGGTCAAATGTCCAGACATTTGACCGGGCCGGTTCGTGACGGCGCTGACCGGCGCCCGCCGCGTGGCCTACATGGAGATATCCCACTGGAAACGGATGCGGTCATCCTCGATGTTGCGGTCGAGCACCGCATCGTCGAGCGTCAGGTGCGAGTAGTCCACGGTGAACTTGTTGCGGTGGCCAGCGAAGAACCAGTTGGCGCCGACAATGAATTCCTCGCGCAGGTTGTCCTCGGCGATGTTGAGCTCGTTCGGCTCTTCCACGAAGGCGTAGCGGAAGGCGAGTTCCAGCGGTGCCGGCACGGCCGGGAACAGCTCGTTGAAGAAGTAGCCGACCTGGGCGTAGGCGCCGGTGAAGTCGCTCTCGGTGTTGTTGGCACGGTCCTCCACCGTCTTCCAGTGGAACTCCTCCTGGATCGAAAGGCCGTTCCACTTGAAGGCGAACTCCTGCATCATCTGGTCAACCTGGAACTGCCCCTCGACGGCGTTCGACGGCCGCGTGAAGCCGTCCAGGTTGCCGCAGCCTCCGGAGGACCAGCGCGTGCAGCGGCCCTGGTTGGTGGCGGCGGCAAAGGCAAGCGACCCGGTCGGTTCCGACGTGCGCTCGACATCGGACTGCTGCCACTTCAGGTCCCGCCCCATGAAGTTCCACTGCAGCCGGCCCATGTACATCATGTCATCGTCGTCGTTGGCGACGCCCCGGCCCTCGCCCGTGAACACGCCCGCCCAGTAACGCATGTCGGCGCGGGTGCCCGGAAACAGGCGGCCGCGAAGCTGCACCCCCATCTGCCGGTCGATGGTGAAGATGCGGTTTACGATGGAGCGCTCCACGAACTGCTGCTTGCCGGAGGAATCCACGCGCTCGCGGTTGTAGTCGATTTTCCACTGCCCCACACGCAGCGCCACCTCCTCGTACTTGTCCAGGGTGATGCGCCAGTCGATGACCCGCGAGCTGGCGCTCTCGCTGTCATCATCCACATCGCGCGAGGGCTGCAGGTCGACTTCGAAGTAGTAACCCAGCCAGGGCTGGAAGGCGTGGCCGCCGATCTTCATACGTACCCGGCGCAGCTGGAAGGTGCTTTGCGGATCGTCCTCGAAGTCGTCCACCTGGCGCAGATCACCGTCGCTGGGATTGGTGTAGCGCATCTGCGCCCGCCACTGCAGCGCGGTTGAGAACAGGCCATCGCGGGTGGTGAAGCGGAAGCCCTTGGAGCCGTGCTCGGACAGGATGGGGAAATTCGCCGAGGCCTTGCGCACCACCACTTCATCGACCGTTTCCTCGATCTCCTTCTCCACCCGACCCTGGACCTGCGCCTCGACCCGGGCGGCAACACGCTCCTCCACGGCCTGCACTTCGCGCGCCTGCTTCAGGGCGAGGTCCTGCGCCGTAATGGCCTCCTTCTCGATGAGCTGCTCGTACTGGCCCTGCGTGATCACGCCGTTGGTGAGCAGAATCTCAAGCAGGGCCTGGTCGGCGGCGCCTGCCGTCAGGCTCGCGGATGTGAGCACGGCCGCGGCAATGGCGATGCCGGCCTTGCGGATGACGCTGGTGGCCATGGGTATGTCTCCCTAGCTTTCGTCGGCGGCGATCGGTGCAACTGCCGCAGGTGAGCGGACCGCGAAAACGTTTTGAATTCACGACGTAATACGAACCCGGCACAAGATATGAAGGTTCTGTTACGAAATCATGACAAGACAGACCCGGGCCCGCGGCGCGAACCGCGGGCCCGGACCCCGTGCAGGGA
>CAYGQN010000523.1:0-2647 GCA_964351795.1 uncultured Gammaproteobacteria bacterium | reverse complement strand
CTCCATGACCACGCTGCCGATGCCGACCTCGGCGAGGCGCTTGCCGGCGAGGCCATCCGTCTGAAGGCAACCGCCCAGGCGGTGGCCGCCGGGCTGGACTGGGCCAGTGATCCCTTTGCCTTCTCCCGGACCCTCGCGCAGCTCAAGCGGCAGGACCTGAAGTGAGCGGCGAAGCGCTGACCGACCTCGACCTGGTCGAGGTCGCCGCGGCCATCCGCGCCCGCGAGCTGTCCTCGGTGGAGGTGACTGAAGCCTGTATTGCCGCCGCCGAGGCCTCGGCAGCGCGCATCAATGCCTACGTCCGCCTGGATGCCGAGTCGGCACTGGCCGAAGCGCGCGCGGCCGATGCACGCCTTGGCCGCGGCGAGGCGGTGGGGCCGCTGCACGGCGTGCCGCTGGCGCACAAGGACCTGTTCTTCCGGGCCGGCAAACCCATCACCTGCGCCTCGAAGGTGCTGAACGGCTTCACGGCCGACTACGACGCCACCGTCACGGCGCGTCTAGCCAGTGCCGGCGCGGTGTATCTCGGCGGCCTCAACATGGCAGAGGTGGCTGTCGGCGCGGCCGGCCGTAACGAGCACTACGGGCATTGCCGTAATCCCTGGAACCCGGACTACATCACCGGTGGCTCCTCGAGCGGCTCCGGCGCGGCGGTGGCCGCCCGCACCTGCTACGGTGCGCTCGGCACGGACACCGGCGGCTCGGTCAGGATCCCGGCCGCGGTCTGTGGCGTGGTGGGCCTGAAGGGCACCTATGGTCGCGTGAGTCGCCACGGCGTGATGCCGCTGTCCTATTCCCTGGACAACGTCGGGCCGATGGCGCGCACGGTGGCCGACTGCGCCCGGCTGTTCGGCATCATCGCCGGCCCGGACCCGGCCGATCCGCTCACCGCCTCCGAGCCCGTACCCGACTACGAGGCGCTGCTCCAGGGTGTCAGCCTGCAAGGCCTGCGCATCGGTGTACCGACGCAGTACTACTACGCGCACGCAGCCCCGTCGGTACGGGCAGCGCTCGACGCGAGCCTCCAGGTGCTGGTGGACCTCGGGGCGGAGGCGGTCGAGACGCCGGTGCCGGATCACGATGCCCTGCGGGACCTGTGCAACATCCTGCTCAAGAGCGAGGCCGCCGGTATCCATGCCGAATGGCTTCGCGAACGCCCCGAAGCCTACTCCAGGGAGGTACGGACACGCCTGCTCGGCGGGCTGTTCGTGCCGGCCCCACGCTACCTGCAGGCGCTGCGTGTGCGCAATGCCATGGTGCGCGAGTTCTGTGACACGGTGTTCAGCCATTGCGATGTGCTGCATGCCCCGGGACTCGCCATCGAGGTCCCGACCCTGGCGGCGACCGACGCGGCTGCCGGCGAGGACGCCCTGCGGCTCAACGAGCAGCTGGCGTGGTGCACGCGGCCGCTGAACTACCTGGGGCTGCCCGGCCTGTGTGTGCCCTGCGGCTTTTCCGACAACGGTCTGCCGGTGTCGATGCAGCTCATCGGCCGGCCCTTCGACGAGGACAGGCTGCTGCAGGTCGGCCACGCCTACCAGCAGGCCACGGACTGGCATCGGCGCCGGCCGCCCGGTTCCGCCTAATCCGTCACACCGGGGGCGACAGGGCGGTTGCCCTCGTCGCAAGGGCAGGGGCAAGATCCCGGTTGCCATCGAAGCCGTTGCCGGATGTCTCTGGAGGGACCCATGTTCAAGCCGAATCCTCGTGTTCCAGTTGCCGTCAGCCTTGCCGTCCTGATCACGGCAGGCGCCCCGGCCAGCGCCGCCCTGGCCCCGCAGGGCGTGAGCGTCACCACCACCTCGACCTACCTGTCGGCCAGCAGCGGCCCGCTGACCAGCACCGCCAGTAATCCGGGGTCGGTGAACTCGCAGAGCAATGCCGGGCCGGGTGGCAGCGCCGGGCCTGGCTTCGCGCTGCCGGGTCAGCCGGCAATGCCCGTGCTGGATGAATCCGTGGCGCGCGGGCGTGCCTCGCTCCCGGGCACCATCGGCAGCTACAGTCACGCCGGCGGCTTCTCGCCCAGCGGACCCGGCACGCTGACAGCCGACGCCACCTCCCGGGCCGTGACCCACTGGGTGGCCACCAGCAATGATCCGGCCATCACCGAGGTCGGCATTGACGTGCTTGCGTTCTTCGACGGTTCACTGCTGACCGCCAGGTTTGCCGGTATCGGTGCGGGCGACCTCGTCGCCGGCGTGACGGCCGGACTCAATGCCGCTACCGCGAGCGGCAGCATCTACGGGTTCAGTGCCACGGCCAGCCTCGACAGCATTCTCGGTCTGGATGCATCGGCGAACTGGGCGGGGGATTTCACCAACGGCAGCAATTCCAGCGTGTTCCAGTCCACGGTGAATTACTCGGTCTTCATCGACGATGCCTTCATGGTCCCTGTCAACGAGACCTTCTCCTGGGAGGTGCTGATGTCGACCAGCGCCTATGCCGTGGGGCCGTTCGAGCTGTGGGCGATTGCGGATTTCTTCAATACCGCCAGCGCTGACCTGAGCGTGGATACCGCTGGCGTGACGCTGTCGCAGGTGCCCGTGCCGCTACCGCCCGCGCTCATCCTGCTGGCGCCGGCACTGGGTCTGCTGGCAGGTCGGTACCGGCGCTGAGAGCTGCCGGGCGCGCGGGGCCTGCTTGGCTC
>CAYGQN010000522.1:0-2650 GCA_964351795.1 uncultured Gammaproteobacteria bacterium | reverse complement strand
GATCTCGCGGATGGGCCGCGCCCGCAGGGCCGGTTCACGCCCGCCGCGGATGATCTGCAGGGCCTGCCCGGTGAACTCGATTTCGCGGATCCCGCCGCTGCCGCGCTTGATGTCGGTGGTCATGCCGCGGCGCAGCGCCTCTTCGGTGATCATGCGCTTCATCTCGCGCAGCGATTCCAGCGCGCCGAAGTCGATGTAGCGCCGGTAGATGAACGCCGCGGCATCGGCCAGCAGCGCCTCGCCGGTGGCGATATCACCGGCCACGGTGCGGGCCTTGATCCAGGCGTAGCGCTCCCAGTCGCGGCCATGCGCCTCCAGGTAGGCCAGCAGGGCCGGCCGGCTCATGCTGAGCGGGCCGGCATCGCCGAAGGGCCGCAAGCGCATGTCCACGCGAAACACCTGGCCGTCTCCGGTCACCTCCGCCAGCAGGCGGATGAGCTGTCGGCCGACCCGGTTGAAGAACTCCTCGTGCGACAAGGAGCGCCGCTCGCCCGGCGTTTCGCCGGGCTCGGCGAAGGCGAAGATGAGGTCGATGTCGGAGGAGAAATTCAGCTCCCCGGCGCCGAGCTTGCCCATGCCGAGCACCACCAGGTGCATCGGCCGGCCGTCGGCGCCGCGCGGCTGGCCGAAGCGCGCGGCCAGGGTGGCCTCGCTGAAGGCGCGGGCGGCATCGATGGCGGCCTCGGCGAAGCCGCTCAGCGCGGCCAGGGTTTCTTCCAGCGGCACCTGGCCGATGATGTCGCGCCAGGCGATGCGCAGGAACTCGCGGGCGCGCGCCAGCCGCAGCGCCCGCAGCATCTGCGCCTCGTCGGGCTCGGCGCCGACCAGCGCATCGATGCGCTGGCGCTGCCCGCTCGCCGTCAGGCGCTGGTGGAGATCGCCGCTTGCCATCAGCTCAGCGACCACCGCCGGCTGGCGCAGGCAGGTGCGCAGGCAGAAGTGACTCAGGGCGCACAATCGCAGCAGCTGGCCGGCCAGCTCGTCGTGACCGGCAAAGGCTTCTCCCAGCGTCTCGGTGAGCACCGGCAGCGACGGCTGCAGGGCCTGGCGCAGGGCGTCGGGGTAGTCGGCAAGGGCGGTGTCGGCGAGGCGGGTGAAATCGGTCATGGCAAGGATGCTGGCAAAGCGGCGATTATGCGTTCGCGGCGCAGCCTGTGCCAGTTCGCAACCGGCAAACGGGAGGGCGAAAAAACGAAACCCCGCACGGGGCGGGGTTTCGCGGGGTACTGCATGGCTGGTCGGGCTTACATCATGCCCATGCCGGGCATGCCACCCATACCGCCCATACCGCCCATGCCGCCACCGGGCATTGCCGGCTCTTCCTGCGGCTCCTCGGCCACCATGCACTCGGTGGTGATCATCAGGCCGGCCACCGAAGCGGCGTGCTGCAGGGCAGAGCGCGTGACCTTGGTCGGGTCGAGCACACCCATCTCCAGCATGTCGCCGTACTCGCCGGTCTGGGCGTTGTAGCCATAGGTGCCGGTACCTTCAGCGACCTTGTTCAGCACCACCGAGCCTTCCTCGCCGGCGTTGGCGACGATCTGGCGCAGCGGCTCTTCCAGGGCACGGGTGAGGATCTTGATACCGATGTCCTGGTCGTGATTGACACCCTTCAGGTCGGTCAGGGCGGCGCGGCAGCGCACCAGGGCGACACCGCCGCCGGGCACCACGCCCTCCTCGACCGCGGCGCGCGTTGAGTGCAGCGCATCCTCGACCCGGGCCTTCTTCTCCTTCATCTCCACCTCGGTGGCGGCGCCGACCTTGATGACCGCAACACCGCCGGCCAGCTTGGCCACGCGCTCCTGCAGCTTCTCCTTGTCGTAGTCCGAGGAGGACTCCTCGATCTCGGCGCGGATCTGGTTCACCCGGGCCTCGATGGACTTCTGCTCGCCGGCACCGTCGATGACGGTGGTGTTCTCCTTGGTGATCTGGACCTTCTTGGCACGGCCGAGATCATCCAGCGTGACCTTGTCGAGCGACAGGCCGACTTCCTCGGCGATGACGGTGCCGCCGGTGAGTACGGCGATGTCCTCGAGCATGGCCTTGCGGCGATCCCCGAAGCCCGGCGCCTTCACCGCGACGACCTTCACGATGCCGCGGATGTTGTTCACCACCAGCGTCGCCAGGGCTTCGCCCTCGATGTCCTCGGCGATGATCACCAGCGGCTGGCCGGCCTTGGCAACCGCTTCCAGCACCGGGATGAGCTCGCGGATGTTCGAGACCTTCTTGTCGTGCAGCAGGATGAAGGGGTTCTCCATCTCCGCCTGCATGGTGTTCTGGTCGGTGACGAAGTAGGGCGAGATGTAGCCGCGGTCGAACTGCATGCCTTCCACCACGTCCAGCTCGTTGTACAGCGAGGTACCTTCCTCGACGGTGATGACGCCTTCCTTGCCGACCTTGTCCATGGCATCGGCGATGATCTGGCCGATGTTCTCGTCGGAGTTGGCCGAGATGGTGCCGACCTGGGCGACGCCCTTGCTGTCGGCGCAGGGCTTGGACTGCTCCTGCAGCGCGGCGGAGGCGGCGATCACGGCCTTGTCGATACCACGCTTGACG
Source organism: uncultured Gammaproteobacteria bacterium (assembly GCA_964351795.1). GTDB lineage: Bacteria > Pseudomonadota > Gammaproteobacteria > JADZEE01 > JADZEE01 > CAYGQN01. The sequence goes on along the minus strand of CAYGQN010000522.1, from coordinate 94 downwards.
TCCATCGGGTTGGCGCCGGCGGCAACAGCCTTCATGCCGTCGGTGAGGATGGCCTGGGCCAGCACGGTGGCGGTGGTGGTGCCGTCACCGGCGA
>CAYGQN010000521.1:0-2652 GCA_964351795.1 uncultured Gammaproteobacteria bacterium | reverse complement strand
GCCCGCTCCTCCTCGCTGGGCTTGCCGAGGAAGCCGAGCAGGTGCGCCGCGACGCCGGCGAGGTCCTCGGCGCGTTGGCAGTCGGCGCCGTTGATACGCCCGGCCTCGGGCGCGTTGTGTGCCGGCAGGATGACGGCATGCCCGGCGTCGCGCGCGGCGAGCACGGCGGGCAGGACGGCCCGCACCGGCCGCAGGGCGCCGGTCAGCCCGAGTTCGCCCAGGAATTCGATCTGTGCCAGTGGCTCGACCGGCACCTGGCCGGTGGCGGCGAGCAGGCCGATGGCGATGGCGAGATCGAAGCGCGCGCCTTCCTTGGGCAGGTCGGCAGGTGCCAGGTTGACGGTGATCCGGCCGCTGGGGAACTGGAAGTGGCTGTTGGCAACGGCGCTGCGAACGCGGTCGCGGCTCTCGCGCACCGCGGTCTCGGCGAGACCGACGATGTTCATGCTGGGCAGGCCGCCCGCAGTGTGGATTTCCACGCGCACCCGGGGTGCGCTTACGCCGGTGGCGGCGCGGGTGATGACGACAGCGGTTCCCATGGCAGTCCCTTGCCTTGTGACGCGGCCTTCCTGGCCACGAGCCGGAGTCTAGCAGCCTGTCTGCGCCATGGCATCGTTACCGCGCGGGCGGGCCGCGGCCGGCTCGTCGGCGGCCGCTGCAGCAATGCCGGGCCGCTGCGGTGCGCCACGGCTGGCTCCTGCGGGCAGGCCGGATGCCGCCCGGCGGGCATCAGGCCTGGTCGCCGCCCTCGAGCTGACGCACCCGTTCCTCGAGCTCACCGATGCGGCCCTGCAGGCGCTGCAACACCTTGCGCTGGATGTCGAACTCCTCGCGGGTGACCAGCTCCATGCGTTGGAGGGCATTGCCGAGGATGACGCGGGCGTTCTGTTCCAGGTCGGTGCGCAGCTGCTCGCCGCCGGGCGGCAGGGCCCCGGCGAGGCGGCGTGCGATGCGGTCGATGCGCGATGTTCTGTCCATGCCGCGATGATAGGGGCTGGTCGGGCACGAGGCCAGTGACGAAATCATCGTGCACCGGTACTGTGCGCATTGGTTGTACGTGTGCAGTTATAGTGCGAGTGTTGCGGAAACTGACCGGGAAAGCCACCTCAGGCGCTTTGGACTGCAGCGCTAACTGGCTGGTTTTCATGAATATCAGGAAGGATGGCACACATTGTGCCAATCAACAGCGACCGATGACGCACCCGACCCGACCACGCTGGCGGGCCGGTGGGTGGCCGACGGCAGGGCGGTACGGCTACACGTCTCGCCGCGCATGACAGGTTCGCCGGGCATGTCGGGTGTCGCGCACTGCCAGCGGACAACATCAAACCAGAGCTAAGGAGTCGATCAATGAAACTGGTAACGGCTGTCATCAAGCCATTCAAACTCGACGATGCACGCGAGGCGCTCTCCGAGATTGGAGTGCAGGGCATCACCGTCACCGAGGTGAAGGGTTTCGGTCGCCAGAAGGGGCACACCGAGCTCTATCGCGGCGCCGAGTACGTGGTCGACTTCCTGCCCAAGGTCAAGCTGGAGATTGCGGTTGACGATGGCCAGCTGGATTCGGTCATCGACGCCATTTCGCGGGCCACGGCCACCGGCAAGATCGGCGACGGCAAGATCTTCGTCACCTCGCTCGACCAGGCGATTCGTATCCGTACCGGCGAGACCGGCGCCGAAGCCCTCTGATCCGGTTTGAAATGGACGATGTATGCCGCCGGCGCCAGGCAGGCGTCGGCGGCCTGACGCGGTACGGGGCTGCCCTGCATTCCTGCCCTGTGCGCCCTCCGCTGTACGAAGCTTCCCTTCTGTGCACCCTGCCCCGCTTGCACTATATTGGACCGCACTATTGCGATGCGCGCACCAATAAAGATGCAAAATTACCCCGCTGCGCCTTAGACTGATCGACAATCATTGTATAACTCCTTGAAATGATAAGAATCGTCATGGATGGCACAGCTCCTGCAAAATGCGTGGCCAATCCTGATCCGCTCTCCATGACGATGCATTGCTGCACACGGACACCGCTTGACAGTGGCCGACTCGGCATTGCGGCCCCGGGCAATCGCCCAGGGTGTGGTTGCGTTCACAGGGCAAAGTGCGTCAGGCAATAATTTAGCGGCGCGGGTAGTCCGCGGCCCGTCAACGGGAGGAAGTAGTGATGAAACTGGTTACCGCGATCATCAAGCCGTTCAAGCTCGACGATGTCCGCGAAGCCCTGTCGGAACAGGGCGTACAGGGGATGACCGTCACCGAACTGAAGGGCTTTGGTCGACAGAAGGGCCACACCGAACTGTACCGCGGGGCCGAGTACGTGGTCGATTTCCTGCCAAAGATCAAGGTTGAGGTGGCCATCGCCGATGAGCGGCTGGACCAGGTCCTGGAAGCGATGCGCTCGGCGGCCAACACCGGCTCCATCGGTGATGGCAAGATCTTCGTCAGCGAGCTCGAACAGGTCATCCGGATTCGCACCGGCGAGACCGGGGTCGCCGCCCTGTAAACGGTCGCCGTATCCTCACGCACACAATCCCGGGGGGGAAAACAATGCCTGGTACGTTGGGCCCGCTGGCCCGCGCAGCCTGCATCTGCGCACTTGCTTTGCCTGCATCGCCGGTGCTGGCCGCCGACGAGACAATCAACCCGGCCAACACG
>CAYGQN010000520.1:0-2666 GCA_964351795.1 uncultured Gammaproteobacteria bacterium | reverse complement strand
ATGTATGCCCTGCTGGTCGAGCACGACCTGGCAGGCGACACCCGCGACAAGCTGCTATGGGCGCTGCGCGACAGCCTGCGCCAGCGCACCTGGTTCAGCACCCAGGAACGCATGGCACTGCTGCGCGCCGGCCTCGCTGCCGGCGCGCAGCCGGCCGGGCCCTGGCAGGCGCTGCTCACGCTCGATGGCCGGGCGCAGGTCATCGGCGACAGCGGCCTGCTGCGGCTGACACCGCCGGCGGCGGCCGCCGCCGATCTGCAGTTGCGCAACGACAGCAACCAGCCGCTGTTCCTGGAGGTGGCAGTCACGGGCTATACCCGCTCGGCGCCACGCCCGGGGCACGCGGACCTGGATATCGAACGCCGCTGGCTGGGCCCGACCGGTGAACGGCTGGACCGGGCCGACCTGCGCCCCGGCGCCCTGGTGCTCACCGAACTCACCGTGACCGCCCGGCGCGCCCTGCCCGATGCCCTGGTGGTGGACCTGGTACCGGCCGGCCTGGAAGTGGAGAACCTGAACATCGGCGCGGGTGAGGGGCTGCCCGACATCCGCATCGATGGCCAGCGGCCGGCGCAGCGCATGCAAAGCCCCCGTATCCAGCACCTGGAATACCGCGATGATCGCTTCGTCGCCGCGGTGGACCTGCCGGCCGGCAGCACCCGCCTGTACTACCTGGCACGCGTGGTCACCCCGGGGCAGTTCAGCGTGCCGCCGCCACTGGTCGAGGACATGTACCGGCCACGGATCCGGGCCCTCGGTGCGCACGATGCCAGCCTGCGCATCCGCTGACAGCCGGCGCCGCCGCAGCGCGGGCGAGCGGCGGGCCCGCATCGCGCTCGGCGCCCTGGCGTTGCTGGTCGCGCTGCTCACCTTGCTCGCCAACGCGGTGCTGCCGCTGCCGGCCATCCCGGCCATGCTGGCGAACCGCAGCCTGCTGGCCGCCGACGGCAGCGTGCTGACCGCACGGCCGGCGGCCGATGGTCACTGGCGTCAACCGGTGCACATCAACGCCGTGTCCCCGCGCTACCTCGAGGCGCTGCTGCATTACGAGGACCGCTGGTTCCGGCGCCATCCCGGGGTGAACCCCCTGGCCATGCTGCGGGCCGCCGGCCAGGCCCTGCGCCATGGCCGCATCGTCTCCGGCGGCTCGACGCTGACCATGCAGGTGGCGCGCATCCTGTGGCCGCACGAGCGCAGCCTGGCCGGCAAGGCCGTGCAATGCCTGCGCGCCCTGCAACTGGAGCGCCAGCTCGACAAGGACGCCATCCTGACGCTGTACCTGAACCAGGCGCCCTTCGGCGGCACCCTGCGCGGGGTGGAGGCGGCCAGCCGGGCCTGGTTCGACAAACCCGCCGCCCGGCTCAGCCATGCCGAGGCGGCCCTGCTGGCGGTATTGCCGCAGGCGCCGTCGCGGCTGCGCCCGGATCGCCACCCCGCCCGGGTCCGCGCCGCGCGGGACAAGGTCATCCGCCGGCTCGAACGCTTCGGCGTCTGGGACAGCGAAGTCGCGGCCCGGGCGCTGGCCGAGCCGGTCCGGATCATCGGTCGCAGGCAGCAACTGGTCGCGCCGCTGCTGGCGCGCCGACTGCGCAGCGACAGCGGCGCCGTGCGCAGCAGCATCGATGCCGGCCTGCAAGGCCAGGTGGAGTCGCTGTTGCAGGCACGGGCGCCGCTGCTGCCCGCCGGTACCTCCATGGCGGTACTGGTGATGGACAATGGCAGCGGCCTGGTCCGTGCCTACGCCGGCTCGGCGGACTACCTGGACCACTCCCGCTTCGGCGCCATCGACATGGTCACGGCGGTGCGCTCGCCCGGCTCGACGCTCAAACCCTTCGTCTACGGCCTGGCGCTGGACGCCGGCATCGTGCACAGCGAGTCGCTGCTGGCCGACGTCCCGCGCGATTTCGGCGGCTATCGGCCGCGCAATTTCAACGGCGGACACCATGGCGCGGTGAGTCTGCGTGAGGCGCTGCAGCGCTCGCTCAACATCCCCGCCGTGCAAGTGCTGGAACGCCTCGGACCGGCGCGTCTGCACGCAGCCCTGGCCGGGGCCGGTCTGACCCTGGCCCTGCCCGCCGGCGCCGAGCCCTCGCTGGCGCTGGCCCTGGGCGGTGCCGGGACGAACCTGGAGGCCCTGGTGGGTGCCTACCGCGCGCTTGCCGGCAGCGGCAGGACCGTGCAGCCGCGCCTGCGGCCGGACGCGGTGCGGATCGAACGGCCCCTGCTGAGCCCGGCCGCGGCCTGGATCGTGCGCGACATCCTGGCCGGCGCCGCGCGGAACGGGGTGGCGGCTGCGCACGGCGCACCGGACTTTCCCTACAAGACCGGCACCAGCTACGGCTTCCGCGACGCCTGGGCTGTGGGCGTCGGCACGACCCAAACCATCGGTGTCTGGGTGGGCCGGCCCGACGGAACGCCAGTGCCCGGGCACTACGGCGCCAACGCGGCAGCCCCGCTGCTGCTGGCCGTGGCGGCCGCGCTGCCCGGTGGGCCGGCCGCACCGGCCCGACCGGCAGCGGTCACCGCCGCGACCATCTGCTGGCCCGGCGGGCGGGTCGAGGCCGCCACGCCGGCGGCGGACTGTCGCGAGCGCCGGCAGGCCTGGCTCATCGGCGCCGACGCGCCGCCGCCGCTCACCCCGCCCGGGGACACCCAGCAGCTGCGCA
>CAYGQN010000519.1:0-2682 GCA_964351795.1 uncultured Gammaproteobacteria bacterium | reverse complement strand
GAGAGGGTGCCTCTGGCCGGCTTCCAGCGCCCGATTCGCCTGCCCCTGGCCGGCAGGCGAATTGCCGTGCTGGCCGTGCTGCTGTGCCTGGTGTCCGGCTGCAGCCTCTTCGGTCAGAAGGAGGAGGAGACCTCGCGCTGGGGGGCCGAGGAGCTCTACAATCGGGCCCGCGATCGGCTCGACACCGGCTACTACGACGGCGCCATCGAGTTCTACGAGGTCCTGCAGAACCGCTTCCCCTTCGGTACCTACGCCCAACAGGCCCAGCTCGAACTCGCCTACGCCTACTACAAGTCCGAAAAGGGCGCCGAGGCCATCGCCGCGGTGGACCGCTTCATCAAACTCTATCCCACCCACCCGAACATGGACTACGCCTACTACCTGCGCGGGCTGGCCAATTTCAACACCGGCAAGGGCCTGACCCAGCGCTACCTGCCGGTGGATCATTCCCAGCGCGATCAGGGTGCCTCGCTGCGCTCGTTCCAGGACTTCGGCGAGCTCATCAAGCGCTTCCCGGACAGTGATTACGTCGCGGACTCGCGCAAGCGCATGGTGTACCTGCGCAACATCCTGGCCCAGCACGAGGTGAACGTTGCCAACTACTACATGCGCCGGGGTGCCTACGTGGCGGCCGCGAACCGCGCGCGCTACGTGGTGGAGAACTACCAGCAGACCCCGGCCATGCCCGATGCACTGGTGGTCATGACGCAGGCCTACAAGGTCATGGAGATGGACGATCTCGCGGCGGATACACAGCGGGTGCTGGAGCTGAACTACCCCAACCATCCCGGGCTGTTCCAACTGCGGGAAATCGAGGTGCGCTGACGGCCCGGCCGGGCCCGCTCATGCGGTCGGGCGCCCGGCGGCTCAGCGGGTTTCGTCGTAGCCGCTGGTAATGGGCACGCGCCGGTCGCGGCCGAAAGCGCGCCGGGAAATCCTCACGCCCGGGGCGGCCTGGCGCCGCTTGTACTCGGCGCGGTCCACCAGCCGTGCCACGCGATCCACCACGGCGCGCTCGAAGCCGGCTGCGGCAATGGCCGCCGGCGCCTGGTCGTGCTCGATGTAGCGCGCCAGGATGGGATCCAGAATCTCGTAGGGCGGCAGTGAATCCTCGTCCTTCTGGTCCGGCGCCAGCTCGGCGCTGGGCGGGCGCGTGATGACGCGCTCCGGAATGACTTCCCGCTCGCGGTTGCGCCATTTCGACAGCGCGTAAACCAGCAGCTTCGGTACGTCCTTCAGGGGCGCGAAGCCCCCGGCCATGTCGCCGTACAGCGTGGCATAGCCCACCGACATCTCGCTCTTGTTACCGGTGGTGAGCACGATGCGGCCGGTCTTGTTGGAGATGGCCATCAGCAGCACGCCGCGGATGCGGGCCTGGATGTTCTCCTCGGTGACATCGCGTTCGCGGCCGCGAAACACCGGTGCCAGTGCCTCGTCGAAGGCGTTCACCATGGGCTCGATGCTGATCGTCTCATGCTGCACGCCCAGGCGCTCGGCCTGGGCGCGGGCGTCGTCGATGCTCATCTGTGCCGTGTAGCGAGAGGGCATGAGCACGGCCAGCACCTGGTCGGCGCCGAGGGCATCGACGGCCAGCGCCAGTGTGAGCGCCGAATCGATGCCGCCGGACAACCCGACCACCGCGCCGCGGAAACGGTTCTTGGTGACGTAATCGCCGACCCCGCAGACCAGCGCCTCGTACACCGCGCCGTCGCCGGTGGCCGGCGGGGCTGCGGCGCTTGCGCCTGCCGGTGCGCGCAGCTGGCCGTCGGGACCGGCTTCCACCACCAGCAGGTCTTCGCGACAGTGGGCGGCGACGCCGACGAGCGTGCCATCCCTGGCTACCGCCATGGAGCCGCCGTCGAACAGCAGCTCATCCTGGCCGCCCACCAGGTTCACGTAGCACATGGCCATGTCGGCCTCGGTGGCGTTGCGGGCCACCACCTCCAGGCGCTCGGCGAACTTGTCCACGTGGTAGGGGGAGGCATTGATGTTCAGCATGCACTGCACCCCGGCCTCGGCCGCCTGCGCGGCCACGCCCGGTACCCAGATGTCCTCGCAGATGCTCAGGCCGAAGCGCTGGCCGCCAAGTTCGAAGGCGGGCACCGGCAGGCTGCCGGCGCTGAAATAGCGCTTCTCGTCGAAGACCGCGTAGTTCGGCAGGCGCTGCTTGTCGTAGGTCAGCAGGATCTCGCCGTCGCGGATCACCGAGGCGCTGTTGTAGCAGTGCCCGTGTGCACGCCGCGGATGCCCGAGCACCATGTGGATGCCCGGCACCGTCTCGCACAGCTCGGCGATGGCCTGGTCGAGCTGGCGGTACAGGTCGGCCCGGAACAGCAGGTCCTCGGGTGGGTAGCTGGTCAGCGCCAGCTCCGGAAACAGCACAATGGCGGCGCCGGCTTCATCGCGGGCGCGGATGGCCGCATCGCGGATGCGCGTGGTGTTGGCGCGGATGTCCCCAACCACCAGGTTGAGCTGCGCAAGCGCGATGCGGATCCACTCGCCGGTCATGGTTGCCGCCGGGCCCTCCCTGGCGGCTGCGCTGGCGTCAGGCCAGGGCAGCCTCGATGCTGGCGCCGAGTTCGGCCGGGGAGCGCACCGTCTTCACGCCCGCCGCTTCCAGGGCCGCGAACTTGTCGTCCGCGGTACCCTTGCCACCGACGGCATCATCATGGTGGGTGAAAT
>CAYGQN010000518.1:0-2701 GCA_964351795.1 uncultured Gammaproteobacteria bacterium | reverse complement strand
CGCCTGCTGAGCGCCAGCCTGCCGAGCCGCAACCGCGACGCCGCCATGAAGGCGCTGCCCTACCTGCTCGAGGAGCAGGTGGCAGCGGATATCGAAACGCTGAGCTTCATTGCGGTGGGACCGCCCGTGGAGGCCGTCCAGACAGTAGCCGTGATGGATACCGCCTGGTACCAGGGCCGGCTGGACGCCTTCGCCGCGGCCGGCATCAACCTCGCACTGGTGGTGCCGGATCTGCTGGCCCTGCCGGCAAGCGAGGACGGCCCGGTGGTCCTGCCTGCACCGGAGCGGGTGCTGGTGCGCGACGGCCTGCGTGGTTTCGCCGCCGGGCCGGCGGTCGCCGGGCTGCTGCTGAACCGCCTGCTGGCCGAGCGCGAGCAGCCGGCGATCGGGCTCACCCTGATGCGACCGGCGGACATGCAGGACAGCCTGCTGGCGACCCTGGCCCTGCCCGATCTGCCCTGCCGGGAGCAGCCCCTGCCGGCGCCGGTCGGGGAGGCCCTGCTGGCCGTGGCCAACCCGGGGGATCTCAACCTGCTGCAGGGCCGCGACGAGGCCCGGCGCCGGCAGGCACGGCGGCCCTGGCTCGTCGCCGCCTGCGCGGCGGGCCTGCTGGCGTTGGTAGTGGCCACGGCCGGCCTTTATCGCAGCAATGCCGCGCTCGAAACGGCCCTGGCCGACCTCGACGCGCAGGTGCAGTCCCGCTTCCGCGACGGCTTCCCCGAGGTCGGGCGCGTCGTCGACCCGGCCCTGCAGGGGCGCCAGCAACTGGCCGGCCTGCGCGAGTCACTGCGCACGGGCCCGGACTTCCTGGCCATCCTGGCGCGGGCCGGCGCCGCCATGCAGGCCGGCAATGACGACCCGCTGGCGCTGGAGCGCATCGGCTTCGCGGCCGGCACCCTGGACCTGCACGTGAGCACCAGCGAAATGCGCGTGCTGGAGGCCTACCGTGCCAGGCTCGCCGACGGCAGCGTGAGCGCGGAAATCGTCTCCGCGGAGAATCGCGATGCACGCCTGCACGGGCGCCTGCGGGTACGGGAGGCGGCACCATGATCGACTGGTGGCAATCACTGGCGCCACGGGAGCGGGTGCTGCTGGGCGGCGCCGCCGTGTTCCTGCTGCTGGTGGGGATCTGGGCCGGGCTGCTGGACCCGGCCTGGCAGCGCAACCAGGCGCTGCGCCTGCAGCTGGAGGCGAAGCAGGCGCTGCTGGCCGAGGTCGATACGCTGGCCAGCGAAGCGCAGACCCTGCGCCGCTCCGGCCGGCCCGCGCAATCCCTGCCCCCCGGGCGCAGCATCCTGGAAGTCACCACCGCCAGTGCGCGGGCGGCCGGCCTCCAGCAGGCCATCCGCCGCATGGTGCCCGAGTCCGGCACGCGGCTGCGCCTGCAATTCGACCGGGTGGCCTTCGACCGCGTCATTGCCTGGCTGGAGCAACTGGAACGCCAGCACGGCATCGCCGTGCAGTCGATATCAGTGGAGAAGCTGGACACCGCCGGCGCCGTGCGCACCGACTTCGTGCTGGAAGCCGGCTGAGCGTGTGTGAATGACTCGGCCACCTGCTGCGCACGCCGATCCGCGGCTGCCACTGCGTTGCCGGTGGCGAAGCCCGCGGTCATCTGCCGCGGCAAACTCGCTTGAATTCGCCACACACGCTTGGTCTCGCACACGGAGCGGCGCGCTCGCGACGGCGTCCGGTTGACTCACAAGCGCCGAGGGTCGGCCTGGGCTCAGACCAGCTGGTTGAGATCGAAGATCGGCAGCAGCACCGCCAGCACCACCACCAGGATGATGGCGCCCATGCTGAGAATGAGCACCGGCTCCAGCAGGCCCATCAACACGGCGATGCCGCTGGCCGCGTTCTGCTCGTGGGTACGCGCGGCGGTGGTGAGCATCTGCGGCAGTTCCCCGGAGTTCTCGCCCGCGCGCACCAGGTGCAGCAGCAGGGCCGGCATCTGCCCGCCACCGGCCAGCGCCCGGCCGAGTGATTCGCCCTCGCGCACCAGCCGCACACTGTCCACCACGCGCTGGCGCATCGGCTCGCTGCCGAGCGCCCGGGCGGAGATCTCCAGGCCCTGGATGAGCTCCACGCCACTGTCCAGCAGGATCCCCAGCGTGCGCGCGAAGCGGGCGGCATTGGTTTCCCGGATCAGCCGGCCAAGCACCGGCACGCGCAGCAGCGCGGCGTCGATGCGCAGGCGCATGGCCGGCACCGCCATCGCCCGCCGCAAGGCGACACCGGCCACCAGCACCAGGGTGATGACCGCCGCGCCGATGACCGGGAAGTGGTCGCTGAAGGCGATGAGCGCCCGCGTGATCCCGGGCAGGGTCTGCTCGCCATGCTCGAACACGCGCACCACCTCCGGCACCACGAAGGCCATCAGCAATGACACCACCGCCGCGGCCGTGAGCAGCAGCACCACCGGGTAGATCATCGCCACCCGCAGCCGCTGGCGCAGGCCCTGCTGCTGTTCGACGAACTCGGCCAGCCGCCCGAGCACCAGCGGCAGGTGCCGGGTCTGCTCACCGGCGCCGACCGTGGCGGCATAGGCCCCGGGAAAGGCGGCCGGGTAACGGCGCAGCGCGTACTCCAGGCTCTGGCCCTCCAGGATCTGGTCGCGCACCCCCAGCACCACCCGCCTGCTCGGCTCGCTGCTGGCCCCGGGCATCCAGGGCGGTGTACTCGAAAACGGCCATGCCGGCAG
>CAYGQN010000517.1:0-2706 GCA_964351795.1 uncultured Gammaproteobacteria bacterium | reverse complement strand
TCGTTGCCCTCCTCGAGGAAGGCCTCGAAGTCCATCCGACCGATACGCTGGCCGCGATGGCCGGCACCAGCGTGTGTCTGCGGGCGGTACGGGCCGATGCGGTTTTCGATGCCATCAAGCAGCACGGGGTCACCCATCTGTGTGGCGCCCCGGTGGTCATGAGCACCATCGCCAACGCGCCCGATGCCATGAAAGCGGGGATCAACCACACGGTGGAATGCCTGACCGCCGGTGCTGCGCCGCCGGCCGCGGTGATCCGGGCAGTCGAGGAACTCGGCTTCGGTATCACCCATGTGTACGGCCTGACCGAAACCTACGGCCCGGCCGTGGTGTGCGAGCCGCAGCCGGGCTGGGCGGAGCTGTCGGCCGATGAGCGGGCACGTGCCAAGGCCCGCCAGGGCGTGCCCTACCCGATGCTGGAGGACCTCATGGTCGGTGATCCGGCCACCATGGCACCGGTGCCGAAGGACGGCGAGACCCTGGGCGAGGTGTTCTTCCGCGGCAACATGGTGATGAAGGGTTATCTCAAGAACCCCTCGGCCACCGGCGAGGCCTTCGCTGGCGGCTGGTTCCATTCCGGCGACCTTGCCACCTGGGATGCCGACGGCTACATCCAGATCAAGGACCGCTCCAAGGACATCATCATCTCCGGTGGCGAGAACATCTCCAGCCTGGAGGTGGAGAACGTGCTGTTCTCGCATCCGAAGATTATCGATGCCGCCGTGGTGGCGGCGCCGCACGAGAAGTGGGGTGAGACGCCCTGCGCCTTCGTGACCCTGCGTGACGGCGAGGACCTGTCGGCCGAGGAGGTCATCGCCTGGTGCCGCAGTCACCTGGCGCATTTCAAGTGCCCGACCCGGATCGTGTTCGGCCCCATCGCCAAGACCTCCACCGGCAAGGTCCAGAAGTACAAGCTGCGTGAACAGGCCGGCGCCTGAGCGCGCCGGCCGACCCGCGTGAGCGCCCCGGTCGCCGACGAGCGCACTGCGCGCCTGGCGGTGCTGGGCGTGACCACGGCCTCCTTCGGCACGCCCATGATGCTCACGGGCGTGAACGTCGCCGTGCCGCATATCGGCGCCGAACTGGCCCTGGACGCGGTGCTGGTGAGCTGGATCCCGCTGGCCTACCTGCTGGCCGCCTCGGTGTCATTGCTGCCGGCCGGCCGGGGCGCGGACCTGCTCGGCCGCCGGCGCATGTTCCTGGCGGGCATTGCCTGTGCCAGTGCCGGCTCCATCGGCGCGGCGCTGGCCCCGGGCTTCGTGACCCTGCTGCTCATGCGTGCCCTGCAGGGCGTCGGTGCCGGCATGATTTTCGCCAATACCGCCGCGATCCTGTCCTCGGCCGTTGCGCCGGCACGGCGGGGCCGCGCTATCGGCCGGGCTGCCTCGGCCGTGTACTTCGGCCTGTGCGTGGGGCCGATGCTGGCCGGCGCGTGCATCGAATTGTTCGGCTGGCGGGCGGCACTGCTGTTCCACTTGCCGTTTCACCTGGCCGCGCTGCTCATCATGGCGCGGGTGGGCACGGACTGGCGCGCGGAGCAGGCCTCGCGCTTCGATATGGCCGGCGCCACGCTGTTCGCGCTGGCCATGCTGTGCCTCATCGTCGGGGTGTCATTGCTGCCGGCCGGCAGTGCCTGGTGGCTGCTCGGGGTGGCCGGCATTGCCTTCGCCGGTTTCCTGCGCGAGCAGGCCGCGCGCAGCGCGCCGCTCATCGACGTGGGCCTGCTGCGGCACAACCGCGTGTTTTCGTTCTCGTGCATGGCCTCGCTGCTGAGCTACGCGGCCACCTTCGGGATCACCTTTCTGCTGTCCATCTACCTGCAGGATCTGCGTGGCCTGTCAGCCCCATTGGCGGGACTGCTGCTGGCGGCCCAGCCGGCGATGATGGCGGTGCTGTCACCCCTGGCCGGGCGGGCCTCGGATTCCATCGAGCCCCGACTGCTGTCCAGCCTTGGCATGCTCGGCATCGCCGTGGGCCTGGCAGGGCTGGCTGCGCTCGGGCCGGACACCGGCTACGCCTGGCTGGTGGTGTCGCTGATGGTGGTGGGCACGGGCTTTGCGATGTTCTCGGCGCCGAACATCAACGCCATCATGGGCTCGGTGGACCGCGGCCGCTATGGCATCGCCTCGGCCATCAGCGCTACCACCCGCACCGTGGGGCAGCTGTTCGCGATGGGCCTGGTGACCATGGTTTTCGCGCTGGAGCTCGGCGACGTCGCCATTGCCCGGGCCGACCCGGCGGCGGTGCTGGCGGGGCTGCGGCTCTGCTTCATCGTCGCCGCCGGGGCCTGCCTGCTGGGGCTGCTGTTCTCGGCTGCCCGTGGCACGGTGCACGCGCGGCCCGCCGGCTGACCCCGGCGCCGCTCAGGGCGCCTCGCCCTCGGCCGGTATCGACAGGTACAGCAGCAGGGTCTTCTGGATGGCGCTTTCGTTATCGTCGCTGACCATGAAGTAGCGATCCCCCTCGTGGCGGGCGAGGCCTTCGAAATTATCCACGCGCGTCTCGCCGTTGCTGGCGAAGCGGGCGATGTCGGTGACCGGGGGCGCAGCGGCAGGAGTCTCCGGTACTGGCAGGCGTAACGCGCGGATGGAGAAGATGACGGGGCTGAAGATCGACTTGTAGCGCCGTTCCAGCACCAGCAGGCGGCCATCCGCGGCCAGCTCCAGTTCCACGATGGCGCTGTGCTTGCTGTCCACGGGGGTGTAG
>CAYGQN010000516.1:0-2712 GCA_964351795.1 uncultured Gammaproteobacteria bacterium | reverse complement strand
GCTTCGGATTGCGCGTGACCACCGGCTACGGCTCGACCGATGCCGGCATCTGCGTCTGGGAGACACCCGGCGAGCCGCGCCGGCGGCGCGAGCACGGCAGCCAGGTGTTCGTGTCCTGCGGACGCGCCCTGCCCGCCTACGATGTCCGCGTGGTGGACAGCGAGGATCGCGAAGTCGCCGCCGGCCAGGTCGGCGAGATTGTCATCCGGCCGCTGGAACCGGGGCTCATCACCAGCGGTTACTACGGGATGCCGGAAGCGACCCTGGCGACCTTCCGCAACCTGTGGCTGCACAGTGGCGACCTCGGGATCCGCGACGAGGACGGCTACCTGTACTTCGTCACCCGCGCCAAGGAGGCCATCCGCCGCCGCGGCGAGAACATCTCCGCCTTCGAGGTCGAGGAGGTCATCAGCGCGCACCCGGACGTGGCCGAGGCCGCGGCCTTCGGCGTGCCGAGCCAGGACACCGAGGAGGAAGTGGCCGTGGTCGCGGTGCTGAACCCACAGGCCGGCCTCACCGAGGCCGGGCTGGTGAGCCACTGCCAGCCACGCATGGCCGGGTTCATGCTGCCCCGGTGGATCCGCCTCAGCCGCAGCGCACTGCCCCGCACACCCACTGGCAAGGTCGAGAAATTCCGCCTGCTGGAAACCTTCGACCCCGCTACCTGGTGGGACCGCGAGCAGCAGCCCGCCTCCACCAGCCATTCCACAGGAGCCTGAGCATGAAAGTGGCCATCGCCCAGATGCAGCACAAGCGCAGCAAGGCAGCGAACATCCAAACCGCCAGCGCCGCCATCCGCGAGGCGGCCGGGCAAGGCGCGCGCATCGTCTGCCTGCCCGAGTTGTTCAATACCATCTACTTCTGCGTGAACGAGGACCCGGCCTACTTCGACCTGGCCGAGACCATTCCCGGACCCACCACCGAGGCGCTCGCGCCGGTGGCACGCGAGACCGGCACCTTCATCATCGCGCCCATCTACGAACAGGACGCGAAAGTGCGCGGCGTGCGCTACAACACCGCGGCGGTAATCGGCCCCGACGGCAGCGTGCTCGGCATCTACCGCAAGCACAGCATTCCGAACGTGCGTACCGATACCACCTCGGCCAACGAGAAGTTCTACTTCCGGCCGGGCAATGCCGGCTTCCCCGTGTTCGACACCGGCGAGGGCGTGCGCTTCGGCATCATCATCTGCTACGACCGCCACTATCCCGAGCACGCCCGCTGCGTGGCGCTGAACGGTGCCGATGTCCTGTTCGTGCCGGTGACCACCTGGGGCATGTCGCAACCGGTGTTCGAGCTGGAGCTGCGCGCGCATGCCCTGTTCAACGGCTTCTACGTGGCCGGCGTGAACCGGGTCGGCTGTGACGAGGGCGAGGAGCAGCACTTCTTCGGCGAGAGCCTGATCGTGGACCCGGGCGGCAATGTCGTGGCCAGCGCCGGCGGCGCGGCCCCGGGCCTGGCCTATTGCGACGTGGACCCGGCACGGGTGGCCGCGCAGCGCGACGCCTGGGGCATCTTCAGGGACAGGCGACCGGATGCCTATGCCGGGCTGGTGGCGCTTTGACGGGTTGCAGGTATTCAAGCGAAAACGGGAACGGACAGGAGAATTGCGATGTTTGAATTCAGCGCACTGGTAGAGGGCGGCGAGGCCTTTGCGGGCCAGGCGGCACTGCTCGAGGACTGCGGTTACAGCGCCATCTACACGGTGGATTCGCCCATCAACTGGCACGGCATGGAAGTGTCGATGTCACTCGCGGTGGGCACCACCCGCCACCTGAAGATCGGTGCGCTGGTCACCAACCCCGTCACCCGGCACCCGGTGGTGCTGGCCAGCTTCCATGCCTCGCTGCACAAGATCAGCGGTGGCCGCGCGCTGCTCGGCCTTGGCCGTGGCGACAGCGCACTGCGTCGCATGGGTGAGCGGCCCGCCACCCTCAAGGAGTTCAAGGCCCGGACGCAGCTTGTCCGGGCCCTGACCAACGGCGAGGAAGTGGACTACCAGCCCGAGGATCGCCCCGACGAGGACTGGTACGCGCAGACCGGTGAGGAGCGGGTGCCCATCCGCTTCCCCTGGGCGCTGGACAAGCCGGTGCCGCTGCTCATCGCCGCCTACGGGCCGCAGATCCTGCGCTGGTGCGGTGAAGTCGCCGATGGCGTGATCCTGCAGGTGGCCGACATCGACACCGTGCGCTGGTCGGTTGAGCAGGTGCACGCGGGGGCCCGGGCCGCCGGCCGGGATCCGCAGGCCATCCGGGTGATCTGCGCGACGCCGGTCGCGGTGGACGAGGATTTGCACGCGGCCTGCGACAGGATCCGCTGGTTTCCCGGTGTGCTGTCCAATCACGTGGCCGACATGGTGCGACGCCTGCCGCGCGAGCAGGCCCCGGCCAACCTGCTGCGCCTGCTGGAGGAGCCCAGTCGCTACGATTACCGCGAGCACGCCCGCCGCGGCGCCCACCACGCCGACAGTGTGTCCGATGAACTGGTGTCCATGTTCGGCATCGCCGGCCCGCTCGATGCCTGCATCGACAAGCTGCGCCAGCTCGAGGCCGTCGGTGTCACGGAGCTGTGCATCTACTATCTCAGCACCCCCGAGGAGGAAGTGGCGGCGTCCGCGCGCCTGTTCCGGGATTCCATCATCCCGGCCCTGCGCTGACGCGCCCGCGGCCCGGTGCTCGGACGCCCCGCCCCGCCGGGCGCCGCGGGCGCGTC
>CAYGQN010000515.1:0-2719 GCA_964351795.1 uncultured Gammaproteobacteria bacterium | reverse complement strand
AAGGAAGTCGCCTCCAAGACTTCCGACGTCGCCGGTGACGGCACCACCACCGCCACCGTCCTCGCCCAGGCCATCGTCCGTGAAGGCCTCAAGTCGGTCAGCGCCGGTGCCAACCCGATGGACATCAAGCGCGGCATCGACAAGGCCGTGCTGGTGATGACCGACGAGATTGCCAAGCTGTCCAAGCCCTGCACGGACAGCAAGGCCATCGCCCAGGTTGGCAGCATCTCGGCCAACTCCGACGAGGCCGTTGGCCAGATCATCGCCGATGCGATGGACAAGGTCGGCAAGGAAGGCGTCATCACGGTCGAAGAGGGCTCGGGCCTTGAGAACGAGCTGGAAGTGGTCGAAGGCATGCAGTTCGACCGCGGCTACCTCTCGCCGTATTTCATCAACAACCAGGAGTCCATGCAGGCCGAGCTGGACGACCCCTACATTCTTCTGCACGACAAGAAGATCTCCAACGTCCGCGAACTGATCCCGGTGCTGGAAGGCGTCGCCAAGGCCGGCAAGTCGCTGCTGATCGTCGCCGAGGACATCGAGGGCGAGGCGCTGGCGACCCTGGTGGTCAACAACATCCGCGGTATCGTCAAGGTCGCCGCCGTGAAGGCGCCGGGCTTCGGTGATCGCCGCAAAGCCATGCTCGAGGACATCGCCGTGCTCACCGGGGGTCGCGTGATCTCCGAGGAAATCGGCCTGCAGCTGGAGAAGGCCACCCTGGACGATCTGGGTACGGCCAAGAAGATCCAGATCTCCAAGGAAAACACCACCATCATCGATGGCAGCGGCTCGCATGGCGACATCGAGGCGCGCATCAAGCAGATCAAGCAGCAGATCGAAGACTCCACCTCCGATTACGACAAGGAGAAGCTGCAGGAGCGCGTGGCCAAGCTGGCCGGCGGTGTTGCAGTCATCAAGGTCGGTGCTGCCACCGAAATGGAGATGAAGGAGAAGAAGGCCCGGGTCGAGGATGCGCTGCACTCCACGCGTGCCGCAGTCGAGGAGGGCGTGGTGCCTGGCGGCGGTGTCGCCCTGGTACGTTGCCGCTCCGTGCTGGCCGATCTCAAGGGCGTCAACCACGACCAGGATATCGGTATCAAGATCCTGAACCGTGCCCTGGAAGAGCCGCTTCGCCAGATCGTCGCCAATGCCGGTGAGGAACCATCGGTGGTCCTGGCCAAGGTGGTCGAGGGTACCGGTGCCTACGGCTACAACGCCCAGACCGGCGAGTACGGCGACATGCTGGAGATGGGTGTGCTGGATCCGGCCAAGGTCACGCGCTCTGCCCTGCAGAACGCTGCCTCGGTGGCGGGCCTGCTGCTCACGACCGAAGCCATGGTCGCCGAGCTGCCGAAGGACGAGAAGTCCGGCCCGGGCATGCCCGATATGGACGGCATGATGTAAATCGGCTCTGCCGAGCCTGTAGTACCCGAAGAGCCCCGCCCCGTGCGGGGCTTTTCTTTTGCCGACAGAGCACGACCGGGCCGGCGCGCCGCCGGCTCCACGGGTGATGGCCGGGGGGGCGCCCGCCGCGCCGGCGCCGCCGGCCCTGTGCGCTGGGCCGGGCGCATGGCCACCGTGCGGACGGGGTTGCCCGCGAGCGGCCCATGCCGGCCAGTCCGTCGCCCGCCGACGAGCCGCCATCGTTGACCATGCGCCCGCTGCTTGCCCCGGGTGCCGAGGCCGGGCCTGGCAACCGGAACCCGCCGGTCAGCGACACCGCGCCCGCCCGCGGGTAAGCTGCATCCCGGTTTTCTCTGCAGCGCATGCCATGTCCGAACTCGAACGTGCACTGGAACAACTCGCCTGGTTCATCGACGAGGGTGACGAGGCGGTGCTCGCCGAGGCCATCGCAGGCATTGCGGGCAGTGGCGCCTCGCCGGCCAGGGTACTGGCCGAGGTGGGCGCACTGCGCGGCGATCCGGCCATGAAGGCGCGGGCACTCACCGCGGTGCGGCGCGCGCTTGGCCTGGCCCTGGTGCCCGGGGCCGTCTGCCAGCGCTGAGTCCCCTCCACCCCAGGTCGCTCCTGTCTCCGGCCAGCGGCAATTCCCGGAGTTTTGCACTTTCTGTGCAGGGTGGGCCCGGCCGGGCGCTGCCCGGCTCTGGCAGCCAGAGCGCCACAGTGCTGATTTCCCCCGACGGCGTCGACGCCGTTAAATGTTTGCCCTGAATGTCGATGTAATGAATGACAGTCGATGGGCAACCTGCGAGGGAAGTTCCAATGACCAACAGCAATGAATGCGTCTCGATCATTACCGACACCAGCCTCCGGGGCTTTTTCCAGGCCTCGATCACCGAGGCCATGCAGCGCCAGCGGGTGGTGGCGGACGATCTCACCGTCGTCTACCTGGTGAACATGCTGCAATCGTTCCTGCGCAGCGAGGACTTCTACGCCGACACCGTCGATGGCCCGGCCCTGCAACCGCTGGCGCTGGTGTATGCCGAGGCGGTCAATGCCGGTTCCGACCACCAGCGCGACACGGCGCTGCGGCGCCTCGGGGATCTCGCCTTGTTTGTTGCCGGCGTATTCGCCGAGAGCCTGAACCGCCGCCCCGTGGATATCGATTATTACGTGGGCATGGGTGGTAATGCCTACGGTTGCCTGGCCGAAAGCCGGGAGCAGCAGCGCGGCCAGCGCGGCGCGCTGGCCGGCGTGTTCGCTGAACTGGCGCGCCAGTTCGTGGCGTTCGTGGACGTGCTGGCGACCGTGCACGAGC
>CAYGQN010000514.1:0-2720 GCA_964351795.1 uncultured Gammaproteobacteria bacterium | reverse complement strand
GGTCGATTTTGTCTACGAGGTGCGCTGTCGGGCCCACGCGATGCCCGATCAGCAGCTCGCGGGTGAGGCGATCAGCGCCCTGGCGGAGGGTGACCAGTACTATCGCGCGGAGGTGCATCTCAGCCATGGAGGGCAGGACTACTGCATCATGAGCTGGACCCGGGAGCAGATCAGCCACGATGTGCTCAGTCGCTACGAAAATCACCTGCAGTTTTTACACAGCCCGCGCTAGTCTCACGCCGCTTCGTTGCGAAACTGTAGCTTTGCCAGCCGCGCGTAGAGCGTGGAACTGCCCAGGAGCTCGTCATGCGTGCCGAGTGCTACTACCCGGCCTTTATCGAAAACAGCGATCCGGTCCGCATCGCGAATCGTCGCCAGACGATGCGCAATGATGATGGTGGTCCGCTCATGCATCAGCTCGCTGATAGCCTGCTGTACCAAATGCTCGCTTTCGGCGTCCAGGGCCTGGCTGTAGAAGCGGTAGCGCCCGCGGCCGGTGGCCTTGGCGCTGTACATGGCGGTATCGGCGTTGCGCTTGAGCTCGGTGGCACTGTCGCCGTGGTCCGGGTAGACGCTGATCCCGATGCTGGCACTGGTGACCAGTTGATGGCCGCTGACTTCCATCGGCTCGGCCACCGAATCGACGATGGCGCGCACCACACTGAGCACGTCGTCGGCTTCCTCCAGCCTTGTCACAAGCACCGTGAACTCGTCACCACCCAGGCGCGCCACCGTGTCGATGCGCCGCACCGAACGGCGCAGCCGCTCGGCCACCACGCGCAGCATGTCGTCGCCGATTTCATGGCCCAGCGTGTCGTTGATACTCTTGAAGTTGTCGAGATCCAGGAACAGCACGGCCAGCTTCTTGCGGTCGCGGTCGGCCTGCGCCATGGACAGGGTCAGGCGATCATCGAACAGGGCGCGGTTCGGCAGACGGGTGAGCGCATCGTGGTAGGCCTGGTGCTTGAGCTGCTCGTTGACCCGCACCAGCTCATCGGTGCGGCTGAGCACCTGCTCCTCCAGTTGCGCATCCCGCGCCTCCACCTGGCCGAGCATCTCGTCCATGGCCGCCGCCAGCTCGCCGATTTCATCCTTGCCCTGCCATTGGCTGCGCAGCGAATAATTGCGCTGACGACTGACGGTGCGGGCGAATTCGGTCAGGCGCAGCAGCGGAATGGAAATCATCCGGTGCAACAGCAGGGCCAGCAGCCCGACCGCCAGCAAGGCCGAGGCCAGGGCGCCCAGGGCCACCGTCAGGTGTTCATTGCGCAGATGCGCGTAGGTGGCGCGGCCCACCCCGAGCGCCAGCGTGCCAACCCGGCGACCCTGGCTGAACAGCGGCAGTCGCAGGCCCTGTGACCAGTCCGTGGCGCTCGCCCGCGGCTCACCCAGCGTGACGGGGGCGATGGTCTGTCCGGGCGCCGGTTCCAGCCGCAAGGCCGAGACGCCGGGCAGATCCAGCAGGGTCGTGAGGCTGCGGTTCAGGGCAGCGTCGTCGCCGCGCTCGATGGATTCGGTAATTGCCGGGGTCACGAGACGCCCGGACGCCGCCAGGTGCGCCTGCAGCCGCTCACGCTCGCGCGATGCATCGTGCACGATGTCGAACACGAAAAACACGACGGCCGCACCACTGCCGACAAGCAGCGCATAGAGCACCAGCTTGCGGGTGATCGACATGTTCGCGAAAAGGGTCATGGGCGCTCCCTTCCGGCGTGGGCTTCCAGGCCCGGTCACCAGGCACGGCTGACTTGGTTTTGTTTTCAGTGCCGACTGTGTGTGGCCGCGCCCCGCCGCGCGACGCTTCACCCCGCCGCGCCGACTGTGACATCATCCGCGGCCAGTGCCGACACCAGCCACCCGGCGGCGTCGGCCATATAGCTTAGCAGGGGTCGGGAGCCTGATATAGCATTGGCGCGACCGCCCCGGAAACCAGCCAGGGAAGCCCCGATGAACACCAGATCCGCCCTTGCAATCCTGATTGTCGCGGCCGCAACGGCCAGCGCCGAGCCCCTGGAGACCGAGCACGCCCGGTTCAGCTACGCCGTGGGCCTGCAGATTGCCCAGAGCCTGATCCGGCAGGGCGTGCGGCCGGACCCGGAGGCCTTCGGCCTGGCCCTTCAGGATGCCCTCGATGGCAAACCGCCGCGCCTGACGCCGGAGCAGCTGACCGCCGTGCTGGAAAAGCGCGAGCAGCAGGCCAGCGGCGATCTGCGCGAGCGTGCCAAGGAAAATCTCGCCCGGGGCCGGGAATTCCTCGCCAAGAACGCCGAGCGCGAGGAGGTCAAGGTCATGGAGAGCGGGCTGCAGTTCTGGGTCATCCGCGAGGGCGACGGCGCCCGCCCCAAGCCCACCGACACCGTGCGCGTCCACTACACGGGCACCCTGGTGGATGGGCGGGAATTCGACAGTTCCCACCGTCGCAACGAGCCCGCGCTGCTGAAAGTGGACGGCGTCATCGAGGGCTGGCAGGAGGCACTGCCGCTGATGCAGGTCGGCGCCAAGTGGCAGCTGTACGTGCCTCCGAAGCTCGCCTACGGCGTCCGCGGCGCCGGCAGTGCCATCGGTCCCAACGAGACTCTCATCTTCGACCTGGAGTTGCTGGAGATCGTGCGCTGAGCCGGGCATCGGCACGGGCCCGCGCCAGTACATCCAGAATCGCCTCCTCCACCAGCCAGGGCTGGTCCAGGTGCACGTAGTGGCCGCTGAACGGCGCATTCACA
>CAYGQN010000513.1:0-2762 GCA_964351795.1 uncultured Gammaproteobacteria bacterium | reverse complement strand
TGCCTCCACCGCCGCTTGCGCGGAGAGAGTGATCGTCGGCAGCGAGGGGCTCCCGCCGGCCTGCATCGCACTGATGACGTCGTCCAGCGCCTGCTGCATGGCGCGAATCACACCGGTTGCCGACAGCAGGCGGATGACATCGGCGTTGAACAACACCATTTCCGTCGGATCCAGCAGCTCCGGACGGGCACCGATCATCGGATCACAGGGCAGCACCATGAAGCCCACGCCCTCGGGCACGGAGGTGACCGCCTTGCCCTCCTCGTTCTTGGCGGTGAAGGCCTTCCTGGAGGGCGAATCGCCGATGGCGATCAGCGGGACTCCGGCCGCCTGCAGGGCCGCACGCGCGGCGGTGGGCCCGGGCAGCGCCGCGTTCGGGCTCACCACCAGCACCAGCTGCGGCGACCAGCGCAGCGCATCCTCCACCGGGCCGGTGCAGCTGTCGGGGTCGAGCTTGGCGCCGCTGGTCCAGGCGCGTACCGCCAGGTCGGTTCGCGCGGCACGCTCGTCGAGCAGGAAATCCAGCAGCGGAGCGGCACCGACGCAGCCGAGCTTGACCACGCCAAGGCGGAATACCGTTTCAGACATGAGAGTGTTCTTCCTTCTGGCTTGAATGGGCGGGGCGCGAAGCCGGCCCCGTGCGGCTATTGTAGGGTCTGGCCGGCAGCGATGCCCGCCCTCATTGCGTGACGGGTGCGGCCGTGCGGCGCAACAGCGTCCACTGGCGGCACAGGTGGCGGTACAGCTGGGCGGTGGCCTGCAGCTGCGTCACGGCGCCCCCCCGACCGGCCAGGTCGGACAGCGGCACGCCCCAATCGACATGCAGCACGGCCAGGTCGAACAATCGATGGCCGGTGGTGGCGTATTCCCAGTCGATCAGCACGGGCCCATCCTGGCCGGCAATGACGTTGCCGGGGCCGGGATCATGGTGACACAGCACATGCGCGTCCCGGTCGGCATCGAGGCTGGCCGCCGCCTCGCGCATGCGCGCATGGAAAGCACGGGCGGCCGGGGCCTGTTCCCGCGGCAGCCACTGCAGGCGCTCGGCGTAGGTGTCGAGCAGGCGGGCGTAGCCGGGCGGCTCGGCCACGGGATCGGGCAGTCGATGCAACTCGGCCAGCAGGTTAACCAGCGCGCTGGTGAAGGCCGGGCCACTGGCCGGGCCGCTGGCCTCGATGAAGCCGGTCACCAGCACCCCCAGATCGGGATCGTGCAGGTACACGGGCGGCGCGAGGCCGGCGGCGCTGACCGCCGCGAGCACGCGCCGCTCGCGCGCGCGGTCCACCCCCGGCATGGCCATCGCCCCGTTCAGGCGCAGGACGAAACGCCCCCCGTCGGCCACCACCAGCCAGCTGCGATTGCTCAGCCCGCCGGACAGGACGCGTTCCAGCCGTGGCGCCGCCCGGCCCGGCAGCCCCAGCGCGGTCCACTGCGAGAGGATGTCCTCAGGCGCCGACATTCGCCCCCTGCAGCGCAAAGCTGCGTTGCCAGCTGCGCCAGGCGAGGATGGCGATGACGGTATAGGCGGCGAACAGGCCGGCGGTGAGCAGCAGGCCGCGATCGATGTACAACACGACCGAGACGGCATCAATGACCACCCAGTAGAGCCAGTTCTCAAGCACCTTGCGTGCCACCAGCACGGTGGTGATGACACTGGCCCATGTGGTGAAGGAATCCACGTACGGCCAGGCGGCCATCGTATGCCGGGCCAGCAGGGTACCCGATGCCAGCGTCAGCACGAGTATCGTGGCAATGATCCCCGCGTGCGTACGCGCGGACAGGGTCGACACCGCCAGTCCACCACCGGTGTGCAATCCGCCGCGCCACTGCCACCAGCCATACACGGCCATGGCCATGTAATAGGCGTTCAGGGCCGAGTCCATCAGCAGCTGCACGTCCAGCAGCAGCACCGTGTAGATGGCGGTGCTCACCAGCGCGCAGTACCAGCACCACAGCGACTGGCGTGCCGCCAGCAGCAGGTAGGCGATGGCCAGCAGCATGGCCAGCGCCTCCCATGCCCGCGGCGAGGCCAGCAGGGTCGCCGCGCTGACGGGGTCTTCAATCATCGACCGGCCCGTAGCCCGGGATGATCTTGGTCACGAACACGGCCTTGCCATGGTGCTCTCGGCTCCAGGCGATTGCTGCCTGCAGGCAGGCCATGACCGACTCGTACTCGCCCTGCAGCTGCGTGGCCGTGGCATTGGTGACCACGCTCACCCCCTCGCACTGCCCGAGGCGGGCGATGAACGCATCGATGGCCGGAATGTAATCCTCGGTCAGCGGGTACATGCTGATATCCACAACGGTATGCATGGCTGGGCTCCCCGGCTCAGAACTGCCAGCTGGCGGTCACGCCGTACACGCGCGGCTCGCCGGGCTGGTAGTAGGTGCGGTTGACGGCGAAACCGTCGCGCGGATCATTGGCGAAATACAGGCCGTGCACCTGGTAATCCTCGTTGAACAGGTTGCGTGCCCAGCCCCGCACCGTCAGCGACCCGCGCTGCCAGGCGAGGCTGGCGTTGACGACGGTGTAGGCCTGCAGCCTGCCGTCGTGGTAGTAACCGTAGAGGCTGTCGTCGCGGCCTTCCACCGCGACCCGGGCACTGAAGCCGCGCGGCAGCATCACCCTGGCACCGGCGTTGTACTGCCAGCGCGGCGCCTTGGTCTGGTCGCGGTTGCGCTTTTCGACGAAATCGTCGAGGTCGAGGTCGAACACCTCGATGCGATCCACGTTGGTCTCGATCCAGCCGAGCGAGGCGAAC
>CAYGQN010000512.1:0-2770 GCA_964351795.1 uncultured Gammaproteobacteria bacterium | reverse complement strand
CGGCGGACGGTGTCGATCTCCTCGCGCAACTGCCGCATGTCGACGATGCTGCGCGGCGTGCGCGGAAACAGCTTCACCCTGGCCAGGTGGCCGGCAAGTTCGGCCTCGGGCAGGTCCGCCAGCAGCACCCGGCCCATGGAGGTGATATGGGCCGGCAGCCGGGTACCCACGTGGATGCCCACCATAAGCAGTCGCCGTGCCGCCGAGCGCGCGATGTACACCACGTCCTCGCCGTCGAGCACCGCCAGCGAGCAGGATTCCCCGACCCGCTCGGTAATCGATTCCAGGAACGGCTGGGCCTTCTCCGACAGCGGCATGGACGACAGGTAGGCGTAGCCCAGGCCCAGCACTTTCGGCGTGAGCCGGAACAGGCGATCGTCCTTGGCGACGTAGCCCAGTTCGGTGAGCGTGAGCAGGAAGCGGCGCGCGCCGGCGCGCGTCAGGCCGGTCTTGGCCGCCACCTCCGACAGCGTCATGGTGGCGTGGGCATCGTCGAAGGCGCGCAGGACTTCCAGGCCGCGGGCCAGCGAATTGACGAAATCGCGAGGGTTGATGCCGGTGTCGTTGGTCTGTGCCATGGCGGCTGCAGGCTCCGTCGGGGTTCTTGACTTGCATTCGTGCAGCGGGGTAGTGTTCACATAGCATAACAAGAGTTCACAATGCGTACAAATGTGAACCGGGTGTCATGGTACGGCAGCGTCGGCGCGGGCCGGCACGGAAAGGGGAGAGAACATGGCAACGAGCAGCAGCCCGTCCGCGGGCACCGTCTTCGCGTCGCTGGACAAGCACACGCCCGGCGGCGTGGAGATCATCGGCCAGGAAAGCGCCCGCCACTACGCGTTTTCCAACATGTTCGAGATTGCCTCGAACGCGGCGCCCTGGGAGCGGGTGGTCGCGGCGCAGAACCTGGAGTTTGTCATCGAGGTGGTCCGCGCCGAGGGGGAATCCCCCTGGTATATCTGCGCCCATGACGAGACCGCACTGGTCATGGAGGGCAGCGTGGAAACCCGTTTCATCGAGCCCGCCGACAGTGCGCTGGCGCCGCCCGCCGGCACCGAGGGTGCCTGCCGCCTGGGGGCGCAACCGCCCGGGGCCGCCATGGGCTACGTCAGGGCATCGCGCGGCCACATGCTCCTGCTGCCCGCCGGCGCTGCGTACCGCTTCGCTGCCAGCGGCCGCGGCGTACTGCTCATCCAGACCATCAAGGGCGAGGTGTCGGTCGAGAAATGGGCCGAGATCTGCCAGCACTGAATCCCGCCCGCAGCCAACGCACAGTTCCCGACCCAGGAGAGCAAACGGCATGGCAACAGCACAGCAGGAAATCCGCGTCATCGACGACCCGCATCGCAACACCGGCCCGGACGAGCGCTTCGGCTACCTCGGCTTCGAGATCGGCAGCTTCCGCTTCAGCCGCGATGACTACTTCGTGCACATCCATTACCCGAAGGGCAGCTACGTCATGTCCGTGGACGCCTTCCTGCGCGCGCTGATGCGCGACGTGGCCTGGGGCTTTTTCTACGGCTGGGTGAATTTCGACGAGGTGTTCGGCACCTGCAACCATTACGGCACGGTGGAGATGTACGTGGGCTCGTACAACGGCGCCTATACCGGCGCGGGCACGGACTACCGCGAGCACTTCGAAACCGAGGTGCTGTTCGCCTGCTTCCACCAGATGCTCGAGAACTGGGTCAACGAGGGCTACGATCCGTTTGCCGCACCGCTGGAAACCGGCAGCCCGTATGGTCCCAAACACGGCGACAACAAGGCCGCCGTCAACTTCCAGCGCGAAGTCGCCCAGCGCATGGTCGGCCTGCCCGGCGACACCCCCCGGCGCAGCGATGCCAACGGCAAGCCCGTCAACCGCGCCTTCGCCGACGTGCCCCAGGACGAACCCCAGGTGCATTGCGAGCCGGGCTTCGAGGGGCGCCTGGGCGGCTTCAGCCTGTTCGCCTACCTGTCGCGTTCGCCGGTGACCTGGAACCCCTCGATCTGCTCGGTGGTGCGCGAGAGCGCCTACTGCCCGACCACCGAGGAGTTCATCCTGCCGGTCGAACACGGCAACGATCGCGTGGAATGGTTCATCCAGCTCTCCGATGAAATCGAGTGGACCATCAAGGACAAGTCCACCGCCGCCCCGCGCGCCCGGGTCATCATGAAGGCCGGCGACATCGCCGCCATGCCGGCCGATATCCGCCACCAGGGCTATGCGCCCAAGCGCGCCATGCTGCTGGTGTGGGAGAACATGACGCCGGGCCTGGAGAAGCGCTACGACAGCGGCGAGTTGTCGCCCTACCCGGTGGATTTCTGAGCAGACCTGCCGGCCCGGCCCCCCGGGCCGGGCCTTTCAACCGCCTCTGGCGGCCCGGCCGCCTCGCCGGGCCGGAACGACCGGCCGGCATTACCGAGATCGACACCATGTCCGACAAGCAACGCCTGCATTTTCCCAACCGCCTGTTCATCGACGGCGCCTTCGTCGACGCCGTGGACGGTGGCCGCATCGACGTGCTCAACCCGCACGACGAACAGGTTCTGACCAGCGTTGCCGAAGCGCGCGAGGCGGACGTGGACCTTGCCGTCGCCGCTGCCGCGCGCGCCTTCCCGGCCTGGCGCGACAAGCCGGCTGCCGACCGCGGCCACCTGCTGCTCCGGCTCGCCGACGCCATCGAGGCCAACTTCGACGAGTTCGCCGAGCTGGAGTCCCTGGACACCGGTCACCCCATCCGCGATACCCGCTTTCTGGACGTGCCGCGCACCATCGCCAATTTCCGCT